>NZ_JAHZMK010000048.1:491-9870 GCF_020387775.1 Photorhabdus antumapuensis | reverse complement strand
AGTGAAAGCAGCCAACAAAGCAACAGCTTGAAAGATGAAGGGTATATATCCTTGATACGTCAATCAAGCGTATCATGATAAATAAAAATTTAAACAATATATTATAAATATAAAATTTATTTACTTGGTTCTTAGTAACGATTACTTAAAGCATATTATTTATTTACATCCATCAATATTATTGCTGTTCTATATAATTGTAATTATTAACTAATGAATTATTTATCAACCCTACAAATTACCTTTACAGGAAATCACACCTTGAAAACACACATTATTATTCAATCCGCAAAACAACGACCTGATTTAAAAGGTGCCTCGGATGAACTTCTTTACAATAACTGGCCTTTATTTATGCTGAATACTTCAGCGGATGATGAAGGCTGGGATGAATTATTCGAGCCAGATTTCAGCCAATTCCAACAATTCGCTATTTTGCAACAAGGGAAAGAGCAGAAATTAATTGGTACTGCTAATTCGGTGCCTTTCCCTTGGGAAGGAGATTCATTAGAGCAACTGCCGGATAATGGCTGGGATGAAGTTTTTCACAGGGGTATGATTGCCCGTGGAAAAAAAACAACAAAAATGTTGTCGGCACTATCGGTAACGATATCTCCTGAATTTCGCGGCAAGAATTTGCCAGCATTACTTATTAGTAGCTTAAAGCAAGCGGCTATTGATGCGGGGCTGGAAGGGTTAGTTGTTCCTGTCAGGCCAACGTTGAAACAAAATTACCCATTGCAAGATTTTGTACAATACTGTGGATGGAAAAATGACAACAATGAACCTTTTGATCCTTGGATTCGGACACATTGGCGCCTGGGAGCAAAGATTATTCAACCGGCTATGCACTCAATGTATATAAAGGCCACGCTCGATAAATGGCAGGAATGGACAGGAATGAAATTTCCGCAAAGTGGGCAGTATATTATTCCTAGTGGCTTAGTGCCGCTAATGGTAGATGTACAACAACAAATGGGTTATTACATTGAGCCCAACTTATGGATGTTTCACAACTTGCATGTTTGATTTAGCATTATTGCGATAACTTTCATATTGCATATTTTTGGCTCATTTACTGACTAATCTCTCAGCATGGGTATAAATAGTCGCTTTACCGGGTTTACAAAAACCAACCAAGGTTAAATGATATCGATCAGCAATTTCTACAGCCAATGAAGTTGCTGCTGAAACCGCAAATAAAATTTCAACACCACAGATGGCTGATTTTTGTACCATCTCATAACTAGCACGGCTGGATATCAGAACAGCACCTTGCTGCCAGCCTGTTTTTGCCTTCATCCCTAGCACTTTGTCCAATGCAACATGACGACCTACATCCTCACATCCTCCCAATAATTTACCTTCTGGATTGATCCAACTTGCTGCATGAGTGCAACCTGTCAATGCGCCAATATCTTGGACGTTAGTCAGTTGAGAGAGAGCATGGTCAAGATGGCTTAATGAAAAAGTTTGAGTGAAAGGCAACGGGGTGAGCGGGCGAAAAATATCAGAAAGTTGTTCTGTACCGCAGATGCCACAACCCGTTCGTCCCGCCAGATGACGTCTGCGCTCTTTTAAACCAGCAAAACGACGGCTAGAAAGTTCTATTTGCAACTCAATGCCGCCGTTACAATTAGGGATAATATCAATGCCACGAATCTCGTGCTGAAATTCAATGATGCCTTCGGAAAGCGAAAACCCAATAGCGAAATATTCGAGATCTTTGGGACTTGCCATCATTACGACATGCGAAATACCGTTGTAAACTAAAGCAACAGGAACTTCTTCTGCAATCCAATCAGCTTTTAATATGTCGGGATCGGATTTTTGTTGCACATTCGTTCTTTTTGTACCCTCAATCACACCAAATGGTAACAACTTCCCTGATTTAACGTTATACATTAGATGAGTTCCTAATAGTGTTACGACACAATAATTGTGTGGAAAAAAGAGTCTATACTATTTGTCAGGCAATAAATCTGATCCCGCTACGGAAAGTAGTTTTAATAAGAAAGAACACATTCGAAATTTTTCCCATGATGGAATGGGTATTGTTTAAAACAATGTGAGTGAGGAGATTCCCATGCAAGTCAGCAGAAGGCAGTTCTTTAAAATCTGCGCTGGCGGTATGGCAGGTACGACGGTAGCAGCGTTGGGCTTTGCACCAACCGAAGCCCTTGCACAAACGCGTAACTATAAATTGTTGCGAGCACGTGAAACCCGAAATACCTGCACATACTGTTCTGTCGGCTGTGGGCTGTTGATGTACAGCCTTGGCGATGGCGCAAAAAATGCGAAAGCAACTATTTTCCATATTGAAGGTGATCCTGATCACCCGGTAAACCGCGGCGCACTTTGTCCTAAAGGGGCTGGTTTGGTTGATTTTATTCATAGCGAAAGCCGCCTGAAATACCCGGAATATCGTGCTGCGGGTTCTGACAAATGGCAACGTATTACTTGGCATGAAGCATTTGATCGCATTGCTAACCTAATGAAAGCAGACCGTGATGCCAATTTCATTAAAACCAATCAAGAAGGCGTGACAGTCAATCGTTGGCTGACAACCGGTATGCTGTGTGCATCTGCTGCCAGTAACGAAACAGGTTATCTATCGCAAAAATTTAGTCGCGCTCTCGGCATGCTCGCCGTAGACAACCAAGCACGTGTCTGACACGGACCAACGGTAGCAAGTCTTGCTCCAACATTTGGTCGCGGTGCGATGACCAACCACTGGGTTGATATCAAGAACGCGAATCTGATCGTCGTTATGGGTGGTAATGCTGCCGAAGCGCATCCTGTAGGATTTCGCTGGGCAATAGAAGCCAAAATCCATAATAACGCTAAGTTAATCGTGATTGATCCGCGTTTTACCCGTACAGCATCTGTGGCGGATTTCTATACCCCAATCCGTTCTGGTACTGATATTGCTTTCTTGTCAGGTGTCATTTTATACCTACTGACCAACGATAAGATTAATCATGAATATGTCGAGGCGTATACCAACGCCAGCCTGATCGTGCGTGAAGATTACTCGTTCGATGATGGTCTGTTCAGTGGTTATGATGCAGAAAAACGTCAATACGATAAAACCAGTTGGAACTATGTACTGGATGAAAATGGCTTTGCTCAACGTGATATCACACTTAAACACCCACGTTGTGTATGGAACCTGTTAAAAGAGCACATTAGTCGTTACACGCCCGATGTCGTCAGTAATATTTGCGGTACGCCAAAAGAGGATTTCCTGAAAGTCTGTGAATATATTGCAGAAACTTGTGTTAAGGATAAGACCGCTTCTTTCCTGTACGCACTGGGTTGGACTCAACACTCAGTTGGTGCACAGAATATCCGGACTATGGCAATGATCCAGCTACTGCTGGGCAACATGGGGATGGCGGGTGGCGGTATTAATGCATTGCGTGGTCACTCGAATATTCAGGGATTGACTGACTTGGGGTTGTTGTCGCAAAGCTTGCCGGGATATCTGACACTCCCCTCGGAGAAACAGGCTGATTTGCAAACTTATCTCCAGGCAAACACGCCAAAACCAATGCGGCCGGGTCAAGTTAACTATTGGGGTAACTACCCAAAATTCTTTATCAGTCTGATGAAGAGTTTCTACGGTGATAACGCCCATAAAGATAACGACTGGGGTTTTGACTGGCTGCCGAAGTGGGACAAAGGTTATGATGTTCTGCAATTTTTTGACATGATGTCGAAAGGTGAAGTAAATGGCTATATTTGTCAGGGCTTTAACCCAGTAGCTTCTTTTCCGAATAAAAACAAAGTCGTTGGTGCACTGTCGAAACTGAAATTCCTGATCACTATCGACCCGCTTAATACTGAAACTTCAACTTTCTGGCAGAACCACGGTGAATTTAACGAAGTCGATTCATCCAAAATTCAGACAGAAGTTTTCCGCCTGCCATGTTGCTGTTTTGCTGAGGAAAACGGTTCAATTGTTAACTCTGGTCGCTGGTTGCAATGGCACTGGAAAGGGGCGGATGCGCCGGGAGAAGCTATCGGTGATAGTGAAATCCTTTCTGGTATCTTCAAACGTCTGCGGGATCTGTACCGTGCTGAAGGCGGCGCATCACCAGAGCCGGTGCTGAACATGACCTGGGATTACTTCAACCCAGATAGCCCCACATCAGAAGAGGTGGCTCAAGAGAGTAATGGCCGGGCACTGATTGATCTGGTTGATGCTGATGGCAACGTCATAGTGAAACAAGGTCAGCAATTAACCTCTTTTGCGCAGCTACGTGATGATGGTACTACCGCTAGTGGCTGTTGGATCTTTGCTGGAAGCTGGACACCAGAAGGTAACCAGATGGCCCGTCGTGATAACTCTGATCCGTCAGGATTGGGAAATACGCTAGGTTGGGCATGGGCATGGCCGTTAAATCGTCGTATTTTGTACAATCGCGCATCAGCTGATCCCCGGGGTAAACCGTGGGACCCAAAACGTCAGTTACTGACGTGGGATGGTATTAAGTGGGGTGGTGTCGATACTGCTGATTACAGCGTGGCGGCGCCGGAAACGGATGTTGGTCCATTTATCATGCAACCGGAAGGTATGGCGCGTCTGTTTGCTATTGATAAGATGGCGGAAGGACCATTCCCTGAACACTATGAACCTTTTGAAACACCATTGGGGACCAATCCGCTGCATCCGAATGTGGTATCCAACCCGGCAGCCCGCGTGTTCAAAAGCGACTTTGAAGCAATGGGTAAAGCAGATAAATTCCCTTATGTAGGAACGACTTACCGCTTGACAGAACATTTCCACTATTGGACAAAACATGCATTGTTGAATTCGATTATCCAACCTGAACAGTTTGTGGAAATCGGTGAAAAACTGGCGGAAAAGAAAGGCATCAAACACGGTGATACCGTCAAGGTTAGCTCTAATCGTGGTTACATCAAGGCGAAAGCGGTTGTCACCAAACGTATTCGTACCCTGAATGTACACGGTCGTGAAGTGGATACTATTGGTATTCCTATTCATTGGGGCTTTGAAGGGGCAGCGAAGAAAGGCTTTATTGCCAATACATTGACACCATTTGTTGGTGATGCGAACACCCAAACGCCTGAATTCAAAGCGTTCCTGGTTAATGTGGAAAAAGTGTAAGGGGAAAAATTATGTCATTACAAACCCAAGACATTGTTCGTCGCTCTGCCACAAATTCTTTTACTCCTGCACCACGGGTGCGGGATGACCAAGAGAGCGTTGCGAAGCTGATTGATGTGACAACCTGTATCGGTTGTAAAGCTTGTCAGGTGGCCTGTTCTGAGTGGAACGATATTCGTGATGAAATCGGTTATAACGTTGGTGTTTATGATAACCCGGCGGATTTAACCGCTAAATCATGGACCGTGATGCGCTTCTCAGAGGTTGAAGAGAACGGCAAACTGGAATGGCTGATTCGTAAAGATGGTTGTATGCACTGTGCAGATCCGGGTTGCTTGAAAGCTTGTCCAGCCGAAGGGGCGATTATCCAGTATGCAAATGGGATTGTTGATTTCCAGTCTGAACACTGTATCGGCTGTGGCTATTGTATCGCGGGTTGTCCGTTCAATGTGCCAAGGATCAACAAAGAAGATAACCGGGTATATAAGTGCACTCTGTGCGTTGACCGCGTTAATGTCGGTCAGGAACCTGCCTGTGTGAAAACCTGTCCGACCGGTGCAATCCATTTTGGCAGTAAAAAAGCGATGAAAGATTTGGCGGCTGAACGGGTGAGTGAGTTGAAAGGCCGTGGTTATGAGCATGCGGGCTTGTACGATCCTGATGGTGTTGGTGGTACTCATGTGATGTATGTACTACACCATGCTAACAAACCACAGCTATATCATGGCTTACCGGACAATCCCGCTATTAGTCCAACCGTCACCTTCTGGAAAGGTATCTGGAAACCGCTGGCCGCGGTGGGATTTGCTGCCACATTCGCTGCCAGCCTCTTCCATTATGTGGGAATTGGCCCAAACCGAGTGACGGAAGAAGACGAGGAAAATGCGCGTCGTGATGCAGAATCTTCTCAGAAATCAGTTAATAGGGAGGAACAACGATGAAAGGCAGGAAAGATATTATTATCCGTCACTCACCCGTTGAGCGAATAAACCATTGGGCGGTGGTACTCTGTTTTCTCTTTACCGCCATTAGTGGATTAGGATTCTTTTTCCCCTCTTTTAACTGGCTGATGAATATCTTCGGTACGCCTCAATTGTCACGGATTTTGCATCCATTTGTTGGTTCAGTGATGTTTGCTTTATTTATCTTTATGTTTTTCAGATATTTTAAACATAACTTTATCGACAAAGATGACATTGTATGGCTTAAAAATATCCATAAGATTGTAAAAAATGAGGAAGCTGGTGATATTGGCCAGTATAACTTAGGTCAGAAAGGGGTCTATTGGTTTATCAGTATTTTCCTGATATTGCTCGCTGTCAGTGGTGTTATTATTTGGCGTCCCTATTTTGCTAATCTCTTCTCTATTCCGATAATTCGAATTGCGCTGTTAATCCATTCAATGTCAGCTATTGGTTTAATCTTGACGATTATGGTTCACGCTTATGCAGCATTCTGGGTAAAAGGATCTCTCCGGGCAATGGTTGAAGGTTGGGTAACCCGTGGTTGGGCGAAGAAACATCACCCACGTTGGTATCGTGAAGTAATGAAACAGGAACAACAAGAAGAGAAACGTTAATACGTTTCGAATATAATCATCGAAGCAGGATCGTCATATCCTGCTTATCACTAACATAAAAAAGCATCAAAAAATTTTGATGCTTTTTTATTCCTCAAAAACATAATATGCATATAATCATCTTTGGGAATAACCTTTAGTTCCTACAATTTATTTTATCCGTAGTTTGATAAACGAATATGGTGAATATGATTGATCTATAACTTTAGTCTCTTGAACGACAAGCCCAGCTTGGTTAGCCAGATATTCGAATTCAGCAAAACTACGCTCTTTCCCTAAAAATAACATATCCATTAATAGATCGAAAGATCTAGAAAATTCTGGCTCTTTCACCATATTTATCAATAATAGAGATGAGTTTTTATCCATTGCTTTGCGGAAATTCTCTAAAATGAGTATTGAATCACTATCGGACCAATTATGGAGAATATTTTTTAAAATATACAAATCATAACCCGATGGAATTGACTTTAGAAAATCTCCATTAATAAAGTCTATATTGTCAGAAACTGGAAGTTCATTATATCTATCCAATACAGCGTAATGTTTTCCTTTTACCTTTTCACTGATTCTCGCTAAAAGCTTCCCTTCTCCCCCTCCAACATCTAATATTCTATCGTGCTGATTAAAATCATAAATACCAAGTAACTTCTCAACTATTAAATTTGAGAGTCTTGTCATTAAAGAGTCAAAATTTGATTTGAGAAACGTGTTACCATCCAAATATTGAAAGAATGGCTTGCCATGTGCCATTTCAAATGCCGATTTGCCATCATCTTCAAATAGGGATTTTCCATACATTAACCAACCGTTACAATAATCTGAGCAAATTTCAAGCTTTATCATGAATGACTCAAAACTTTCAGGATCGGCAAACACATGACACTCATCAGAAAGCCTGAATTTATTATCGTTACTAACCAATACCCCCATTTCAACTAAGAAATCACATAATCGACTAAACCGAGCATAATTAACACCAGATTTACGGGAAAGCTCGCTTATATCGACATAAACTCCATCTTTAAAGTGAGTAGATAATCCGGTATCAACAAAAGCATGAATTGCAGCTGATCTTCTATTTGATGCAATCAATTCAGTTAGCATTGAGCCATCCTTTATATCTGTATATTATGAGAAAATTAAGTATTTTATCCAAAATCCAAGAAATAGCATGATGATAGATTGGATATCGCAACAACCTATTTGAAACAAAATGTAATTATTAACTTTGTTATCTTTTCACGTAAAGGTGCAGTTTACTTTGCTTCCGCATTGTTAAAAGTAAGCTACCAGATTATATTAAATTTGACAAAAATAAATCACAAAAATAAATGACAAAGATCACAATTAGCTACTCTCATAACTCTTGATAATTAAATATAAGAAAATAACGTAGTATATATATTACTATTTACATTCATTTATAGAAGAAATAAATAATTATAAAACCTGAAAAATTATAAGGTATTCGCAACAGGAAAATAAACGTCAATGATTTCCTCTTCAAATATCATCAATGAAAGGTATTCATACCCTACCCATTATTAATTAATTTTGATTCAATAATATAAGATGGAAATATAGCATCAGATATTTTGATGCCATACTTGTTATATCTGTTTTCAGCGAAAAAATATCCATATAACTATTTATGTGAAGTTCCATAATTATCTGTAATTTATTTTACACCTAACTCTATGATTGAATATTTTTCATTTATATCTTTGATACCTTTAACGACAAATCCTGCCTGGTGAGCTAAATCTGCTAATTCATTCAAATAACGCTCTTTACCTAATAATAGTACATCCATTAATATATCCGTAGAGTCAATTATTTCTAATTGTGATGTTTTCACCGTACCTATCAACAAAACAGTTGCATTATCATCCATAGCTTTTCGGCAGTTCTGCAAAATTAATACTGCGTTATTATCAGACCAATTATGGATAATATTCTTTAAAATATATAAATCATAACCGGATGGAACTGACTTAAAAAAGTCTCCATTTATAAATTCAATATCTTCTAAAACAGGAGTTTCATTATATCTGTCCAATACAGCATAATGTTTTCCTTTTATTTTTTCATTCATTCTTATTAAAAGCTTTCCTTCTCCTCCTCCAACATCTAATATTCTGTTGTGTTGACTAACATCATAAATATCAAGTATTTTCTCTATTATTTTGTCCGAGTTTTTTGACATAAAAGAATCAAAATTTGATCTGAACAATTCATGATTATCCAAATATTCAAAGAATGGTTTTCCATGCGCTATTTCAAATGCCGTTTTGCTATTATTCTCATATAAGGATTTTGAATACATTGACCAAGCGTTCCAATATTCTGGGCTAACTTCGCACCTTATCATCAATGATTCCATACTTTCAGGATCGGCAAGTGCACTGCACTCCTCAGAAAGTGCAACTCCCGCATTGCTGCTAACCAATACCCCTATTTTGATTAAATATTCACATAACCGGCTAAAGCGAGAATAATCAAGACCGTATTGACGGGAAATTTCTCTGATATTTACGCAGACCCCATCTTTAAAGTGAACAGATAAACCCATATCAACAAAAGCATAAATTGCGGTTGATTTTCTACATGATGTAATAAGATCGATTAGCATAGCGTTATCCTTTATACCCGTTATCTTTCAA
>NZ_JAHZMK010000048.1:0-443 GCF_020387775.1 Photorhabdus antumapuensis | reverse complement strand
TGAAATCCATAGGGTATATATCATAAAGAAATGAAGTGTTTTATATAAAACGCGGGAAATATCGTGACGATTGATTAGATATTTAAACAACATATTTTCACCAAGTTGTGATTATTAGTTTTGTTATCTTCTCCCTATGAGATAATAAATATTTTATTCCCCTTGCTTTCCAATCAATTAACTCACTTTAATTATCCATTTTTAGGCGTAAACTATTATATTATACTAAATTTGATAAAAATAAATGATGAAGATCACAATTAAATATTTTTAGGATATTTGAAAATCAAATAAGAAAATATAACTTAATTTTTATATTTTAGCTATTAAACTACTCTTATTATCAACATTTAAATTCACATTCGGTAGATTCACATAATAAGCTCAACATCGTTACTCTGGAAGTAAACATATCCGTATTTCTTTAAATAATTCATTGGGTG
>NZ_JAHZMK010000047.1:440-1114 GCF_020387775.1 Photorhabdus antumapuensis | reverse complement strand
CAAGGTCAGATTTCTCCCGGCCGCCAGTGTATTTTGGTAGGCACGCATTCTGCCTTCGGCGATGACTGACAGATCATGGTCCGCGTTGAGGTATCCCAGGCTGATAATGTCACCGGCATGCAGCAGAATATTTTTCGCCGCTATAAACGCCGTGCCGTTGAATTGATTAACAAAATCCGCCACCACATTCAGACCGGCCGAGAGTTTACCGTCCATCCCGTTGTTCAAGTCGCGACCGGTTAAGATAAGATTTTTCTGCGCCTGAAACTGACTTTGGCTGTTATCCAGCTTGGTCGCATTGATATAAGCATTCGCCCCTGAAACCAGGTTAGCCTGACTGGCATGGCTGAATGCTTTTGTGCGAATAACGATATCGCCATGATGGGTTTTCAGCGTCGCTGAATCGTTGTCAACCCGGGTGCTGAGGTGACCGCTCGCATCTTTTTGCAACCATAAATGATTATTGGCCTGAATCAGCCCCTTATTCTGATTGTTTAAACGGTCAATAAACAACCGCATATCCCCTTCGGCGATAATCTGACCCCGGTTGTCCAATGTGTTCGCGGCCAGCGTCATCGCTTTCCCGGCCTGCACCTGACTCTGTTCGTCCGTTTTAATACCTTGACTGCTTACAGTAATATCAGTTTTGGCCTGTATATTGCCCAGCGTCATCT
>NZ_JAHZMK010000047.1:0-384 GCF_020387775.1 Photorhabdus antumapuensis | reverse complement strand
TGGGCAGACAGGCCCCCCAGTGACCCGGTATCCATCGCTCGCCAGGGGGCATAACCGTCCCCGGAAATGGGGACAAGGGTCCCGCGTTTGACATCAATCCGGTTGGGCCCTTGTGTCAATGTCAGGTTTTTCGCCTGTAGCTTACCGTTAAGCTGCGTGTGCCGGCTGATAATATCAATATCATCCTGCGCCGTCGCATCCAGCCCCTTTTCATCAACGGTGATGGCGCCTTTTTTCACTTCTAAAGCCGCTAATGCGCCCGCTTTATCAAACACCAGTTTCCCGGTCGATAAGGTGACCGCCGGGGTATTGATAAAGCCACAGCCATGACAGGTGATGCCGTTCGGGTTAGCGATAAAGACCGCGGCTTTTTGCCCCGCCACT
>NZ_JAHZMK010000046.1:882-1017 GCF_020387775.1 Photorhabdus antumapuensis | reverse complement strand
TGTATATTGCCCAGCGTCATCTTACCATCCGCAGTCAAACGGATGTCGCCCTGCGTTGCGGTCAGGTTGGTCAGATTGACTGCCTTGCCCGGCTCGGTACTGACCAGCCGGATGTTATGGGCAGACAGGCCCCCC
>NZ_JAHZMK010000046.1:0-693 GCF_020387775.1 Photorhabdus antumapuensis | reverse complement strand
TAAAGCCACAGCCATGACAGGTTATGCCGTTCGGGTTAGCGATAAAGACCGCGGCTTTTTGCCCCGCCACTTCCAGCAGACCCTGTAGAGTTGAGGCAACACTCCCCACCACTTCATTGATAATCAACTCAGCCGATTGACCGTGGAAGTTGGGGTTTGCCCCAATTTGTCCCGCCAGGACGGATTGGGTCGCAGCGGGCGCATTATTAAGCACTACGCCTAAAGCCCCAACATTAAACTCCCGATAACGGTTATGTGAAACCCCGCGGGAATTAGGGGCCGCAATATGGATAATAGGCCGGTTATTTCTCACGGCAATCCGCGCTCGTTTATCCGCCAGTTGAATCCCGGGTATGCCACCGGCTATTGCTGGGATATTGATGTCCAGTTGGGGAGCATTGCCTAATGCGAGGTCAATCAACGCCGCCGTCACCGGGGTATATTTTCCGTCGGCTGAGTACAACGCGGGGCTATTTTTGGCGACTGCGGCCATCCCTGCTGCCGATAAGGTGGTCTCCGCCATATTGCCGCCGGCAATCAGGGTTAAATTGTTGCCGGCGGTGACGTGACCCACATCAAGCGAGCCACCACTGGTGAGAGTAATACCTTTCCCGGCGGTCAGGGCCATGCCCGCCAGATTTATCCCTGCGCCCGCATGGATTTCAATATTTTCATCCGCTGCCAAATGCTGAT
>NZ_JAHZMK010000045.1:0-29804 GCF_020387775.1 Photorhabdus antumapuensis | reverse complement strand
AAGGCGTGGAAATGGTGATGCCTGGTGATAACATTCAGATGATTGTTACCCTGATTGCACCAATCGCGATGGACCAGGGTCTGCGCTTCGCAATCCGTGAAGGTGGCCGTACAGTAGGTGCTGGTGTTGTTGCTAAAGTTATCGCATAATTTTTTGATGTGATTACTCTAAAAGGGCATCAACTGATGCCCTTTTTGTACGTTGTTTTATAAGAACCTATCTCATCAATAGTTGTTTTTAATTATTGGTGAGATAGGCTCTGATACAACGAATTGGCTATATCTCTCTCAGATATACAATGTCATACTGAATTATGGCGCCAAGTCAGATACAATCACTCAAATTTTTTGGTTCGGTCTGATTTGTTTTGCTCTTGCGAGGCAAGCTGGCTATCTATTTAAATCATAGTTACAGGTTGGTTTATGAGTACGAATAGCGATGCTCAAGAAAGCAGGCGTAGTCTTGAGGTAATGAAATGGCTATTAGTGGCAGCCTTACTAACGGTTGCTATCGTTGGAAACTACCTTTATCGGGAGTATAGCCTTCCTCTACGCGCGATGGCGGTTGTTGTTATTGTTGCTCTTGCGGGAGCGGCTGCGCTCTGGACAGCTAAAGGTAAAACCACACTGGCTTTTGCCCGTGAAGCTCGCGTTGAAATGCGCAAAGTCATTTGGCCAACTCGCCAGGAAGCGTTGCACACAACTTTGATTGTGGCGGCAGTGACTGCATTGATGTCTTTGATCCTCTGGGGTCTTGACGGCATCCTAGTGCGTTTAGTTTCATTTATTACAGGCCTGAGGTTCTAAGATGTCAGATTCCCCAAAAAAACGTTGGTATGTCATACAGGCATTCTCCGGGTTTGAAGGTCGTGTTGCACAATCTTTACGTGAACATATCAAACTGCATGATATGGAAGATTCTTTTGGCGAAGTGATGGTGCCAACAGAGGAAGTTGTTGAGATTCGTAGCGGCCAGCGTCGCAAAAGTGAACGCAAATTCTTCCCTGGGTATGTGCTGGTACAAATGATCATGAACGATGCAACATGGCATCTTGTTCGCAGCGTACCGCGTGTCATGGGTTTTATCGGTGGCACATCTGACCGCCCGGCACCAATCAGTGATAAAGAAGTTGATGCGATTATGAATCGTCTTCAGCAGGTTGGTGATAAACCACGGCCAAAAACATTGTTCGAACCAGGCGAAATGGTCCGTGTCAGCGATGGCCCATTTGCAGACTTCAATGGTGTTGTGGAAGAAGTCGACTACGAGAAAAGCCGCCTGAAGGTATCGGTTTCTATCTTTGGTCGTGCTACACCCGTTGAGCTGGATTTCAGTCAGGTAGAGAAAGCTTAATTTCTAGGCATATCTTCTAGCTGGCTTGCAATAGGCGTGAAATTAACATACAATTTCGCGCCTTTTGTTTTTAGTGGTCTGGCCTGAAACGGCGGGGCTGAAATGACAGGGGAGCCTTTTAAACAAGGCGATATCACCCACACAGAGGAAAATTATCAATGGCTAAGAAAGTACAAGCCTATGTCAAGTTGCAGGTTGCAGCTGGTATGGCTAACCCAAGCCCTCCAGTAGGTCCTGCTTTAGGTCAGCAGGGTGTTAACATCATGGAATTCTGTAAGGCGTTCAATGCTAAAACTGATAGCATTGAAAAAGGCTTGCCGATTCCTGTTGTGATCACTGTTTATTCTGATCGCTCTTTCACTTTCGTGACTAAAACCCCACCAGCCGCTGTTCTGCTGAAAAAAGCAGCCGGTGTTAAATCAGGTTCCGGCAAACCGAATAAAGATAAAGTTGGTAAAGTAACCAGCGCTCAGATTCGTGAAATTGCTGAAACTAAAGCTGCGGATATGACTGGTACTGATGTTGACGCAATGATGCGTTCAATCGAAGGTACTGCTCGTTCCATGGGCCTGGTAGTGGAGGGTTAATCGATGGCTAAACTGACCAAGCGCATGAGCGCAATCCGTGAAAAAGTTGATGCAACTAAACAGTATGACATTAACGAAGCCGTTGTTCTTCTGAAAGAACTGGCAACTGCTAAATTCGTAGAAAGCGTTGACGTTGCTGTTAATCTCGGCATTGATGCTCGTAAATCTGACCAGAACGTACGTGGTGCAACTGTACTACCTCACGGTACTGGCCGTTCCGTTCGCGTAGCTGTATTTACCCAGGGTGCAAACGCGGAAGCTGCTAAAGCGGCTGGCGCTGAACTGGTAGGTATGGAAGACCTGGCTGAACAGGTTAAAAAAGGCGAAATGAACTTTGACGTTGTTATCGCATCTCCAGATGCAATGCGCGTTGTTGGCCAATTAGGTCAAATCCTGGGCCCACGTGGCCTGATGCCAAACCCTAAAGTGGGTACTGTAACACCTAACGTCGCTGAAGCTGTTCAGAATGCTAAAGCGGGTCAGGTTCGTTACCGTAACGATAAAAACGGCATTATCCACACCACCATTGGTAAAGTTGACTTCGACGCTGACAAATTGAAAGAAAACCTGGAAGCTCTGCTGGTTGCGCTGAAAAAAGCTAAACCATCTTCTGCCAAGGGTATTTTTATTAAGAAAGTTAGCCTGTCCACTACCATGGGCGCAGGTGTTGCGATTGATCAATCTGGTCTGAATGCTTCAGCTTAATTTTAGCTGAATGTGATTGTGATTATCGCTTTACCTTGGCGTCGGATTTGTCTAAAATTTGGCGCCTTATGTTTGGCTAGTAAGTTTTTTTATTAGCTAAATAAAAAATTTTCGGTTGGAGCTTGGCCTAATCCAAGCCCCGTCCAAGACCGCAGGTGTAAGTAATTACTTAATATTCCTGCGTAGACGGTGACAGAGCCAAATGAAATTCATTTCTGGATTCTGCTCACCGTGTTTTAGAGCTCAAGCCCCTTTATGGTGTTATGAGCGATGTGAGTTCCGGGTTCTTCCCGGTTAATCCAGGAGCAAGAAGCTAATGGCACTAAATCTTCAAGACAAACAAGCGATTGTTGCTGAAGTCAGCGAAGTTGCCAAAGGCGCGCTGTCTGCGGTTGTTGCGGATTCCCGTGGCGTTACTGTAGATAAAATGACTGAACTGCGTAAAGCAGGTCGCGAAGCTGGCGTTTACATTCGTGTTGTTCGTAACACGCTGATCCGCCGTGCTGTTGAAGGTACTGCCTATGAGTGCCTGAAAGAAGCGTTTGTTGGTCCAACCTTGATTGCTTTTTCTAACGAACACCCGGGCGCAGCTGCTCGTCTGTTCAAAGAGTTCGCGAAAGCGAATCCAGCACTCGAGATTAAAGCAGCAGCCTTTGAAGGTGAGTTTATTCCTGCGGCCAATATTGACCGTTTGGCAACACTCCCGACTTACGAAGAAGCAATCGCACGCCTGATGTCAACCATGAAAGAAGCCGTTGCAGGCAAACTGGTTCGTACTCTGGCTGCGTTACGCGAGTCACGCGAGCAGAAAGAAGTAGCTTAATTGCCGATTTCCTTCGTTGCTTTTTAACGTATAAATTATTTCTGAATTTTAGGAACACTTGTTATGTCTATCAATAAAGAACAAATTCTGGACGCAGTTGCAGGTATGTCCGTTATGGATGTTGTTGAACTGATCACTGCAATGGAAGACAAATTCGGCGTTTCTGCGGCAGCGGCTGTTGCTGTAGTTGCTGGCGCTGCTGAAGCTGTTGAAGAACAAACTGAGTTTGACGTTGTTCTGTCTTCTATCGGCGCTAACAAAGTTGCTGTTATCAAGGCAGTACGTGGCGCAACTGGCCTGGGTCTGAAAGAAGCAAAAGATCTGGTTGAAAGCGCTCCAGCTGTAATGAAAGAAGCTATCAGCAAAGATGAAGCTAACACACTGAAAAAATCTCTGGAAGAAGCTGGTGCTTCTGTTGAGATTAAGTAAGTTCAGTTTTGAGTTAGCAGCCTGACTTTAAAGGCTGACGGCTGGTGATTTTTTAATCACCAGCCTTTTTGCGCTGTAGGGCATTAGTAGCATTTCCACTGTTTGGCTGCTAATTAACCCCCAAATACTTTTTCCTATTGACGACTTAATATACTGCGTTCTCAGCTACGATCCACTCGGGTAGCTCGGTAGTAAGGTAGCGCAATGAAATGATTTAAGAGTAATAGCAATGAGTATTACGGAAAATAATTCAATTTTCTGTTCGAAAAAACAGTGTCGTAAAGAGCTGTCCTTTAGGGCGGGCAGAGTGGGTCACTGATCAGCGAGCTGAGGAACCCTATGGTTTACTCCTATACCGAGAAAAAACGTATTCGTAAGGATTTTGGTAAGCGTCCACAAGTTTTGGATGTACCCTATCTCCTTTCTATCCAACTTGACTCGTTCCAGAAATTTATCGAGCAAGATCCAGAAGGCCAGAATGGTTTAGAAGCGGCATTCCGTTCTGTATTCCCAATTCAAAGCTACAGTGGCAGTTCGGAGCTGCAATACGTTAGCTACCGTCTTGGTGAGCCAGTGTTTGATGTTAAAGAGTGCCAGATTCGAGGTGTCACTTATTCTGCACCTCTGCGCGTTAAACTGCGTCTGGTCATCTATGAACGTGAAGCACCGGAAGGCACGGTCAAAGACATCAAAGAACAAGAAGTCTACATGGGTGAAATTCCGCTCATGACTGACAACGGTACTTTTGTTATCAATGGTACTGAGCGGGTTATTGTCTCCCAGTTACATCGTAGTCCTGGTGTATTCTTTGACAGCGATAAGGGCAAAACTCACTCATCCGGTAAGGTACTGTATAACGCACGTATTATTCCTTACCGTGGTTCTTGGTTAGATTTCGAATTCGATCCAAAAGATAATCTGTTTGTGCGCATTGACCGCCGTCGTAAATTGCCGGCAACCATTATTCTGCGTGCAATGAATTACAGCACTGAAGAGATCTTGAACCTGTTCTTCAGTAAAACGATTTTCGAAATTCGTGACAACAGACTGCAAATGACCCTGGTACCAGAACGTTTGCGTGGTGAAACCGCTTCTTTTGATATTGAAGCAAACGGCAAGGTTTATGTTGAAAAAGGCCGTCGTATTACCGCACGTCATATCCGCCAATTAGAAAAAGACGAAGTGAACCGTATTGAGGTTCCTGTTGAATACATTGCGGGTAAAGTTGTTGCAAGAGACTACATTGATGTCAATACAGGTGAAATTATCTGTGCGGCTAACATGGAACTCTCTTTAGATCTGTTGGCACGTTTGAGCCAGGCTGGTCACAAATCTATCGAAACATTGTTCACCAACGATTTAGATCACGGCGCATATATTTCCGAGACACTTCGTGTTGATCCAACCAACGATCGTTTAGGTGCATTGGTTGAAATCTATCGCATGATGCGTCCTGGTGAGCCGCCAACCCGTGAAGCAGCAGAAAATCTGTTTGAAAATCTGTTCTTCTCAGAAGATCGTTACGATCTTTCTGCGGTTGGTCGTATGAAATTCAACCGTTCACTGAGCCGAGAAGAAGTTGAAGGCTCCGGTATTCTGAGTAAAAATGACATCACTGATGTCATGAAGAAGCTCATTGACATCCGTAACGGTAAAGGCGAAGTCGACGATATTGACCACTTAGGTAACCGTCGTATCCGTTCCGTGGGTGAAATGGCGGAAAACCAGTTCCGTGTTGGTTTAGTACGTGTTGAGCGTGCGGTTAAAGAGCGTCTGTCTCTGGGTGATCTGGATACTCTGATGCCTCAGGACATGATCAACGCTAAGCCGATTTCAGCCGCGGTGAAAGAATTCTTTGGCTCCAGCCAGCTGTCTCAGTTCATGGACCAAAACAACCCGCTTTCTGAAATCACTCACAAACGCCGTATTTCTGCGTTGGGCCCAGGTGGTTTGACCCGTGAGCGTG
Organism: Photorhabdus antumapuensis; assembly: GCF_020387775.1. Classification (NCBI taxonomy): domain Bacteria; kingdom Pseudomonadati; phylum Pseudomonadota; class Gammaproteobacteria; order Enterobacterales; family Morganellaceae; genus Photorhabdus; species Photorhabdus antumapuensis. The sequence continues at coordinate 23,941 of NZ_JAHZMK010000045.1, read as the reverse complement.
CGGGCTTCGAAGTGCGTGACGTACATCCAACGCATTATGGTCGCGTATGTCCAATCGAAACCCCGGAAGGTCCGAACATCGGTCTGATTAACTCATTGTCTGTTTATGCGCAGACTAACGAGTATGGTTTCCTTGAAACCCCATATCGTCTGGTTCGTGATGGTGTTGTTACTGATGAAATTCATTATTTGTCTGCGATTGAAGAGGGTAACTTCGTTATCGCACAGGCAAACACCGTATTGGACGATGAAGGTCACTTCGTTGAAGATCTGATAACCTGCCGTAATTATGGCGAATCCAGCTTATTCAACCGTGAACAGGTTGAATATATGGACGTTTCCACTCAGCAGGTGGTTTCCGTTGGTGCTTCCTTGATCCCATTCTTGGAACACGATGACGCAAACCGCGCATTGATGGGTGCAAACATGCAACGTCAGGCTGTTCCTACTCTGCGTGCTGATAAGCCGTTGGTCGGTACAGGTATGGAACGTGCTGTAGCGGTTGACTCAGGTGTAACTTCCGTTGCTAAACGCGGCGGCGTGGTTCAGTACGTTGATGCATCCCGTATCGTTATCAAAGTAAACGAAGACGAAATGTATCCGGGTGAAGCAGGTATCGATATCTATAACCTGACTAAATACACCCGTTCTAACCAGAACACCTGTATTAACCAAATGCCATGTGTTTCTCTGGGCGAACCAGTAGAGCGCGGTGATGTACTGGCTGACGGCCCATCCACTGACTTGGGTGAATTGGCGCTGGGTCAGAACATGCGCGTAGCGTTCATGCCGTGGAATGGTTATAACTTCGAGGACTCCATCTTAGTTTCTGAGCGTGTTGTCCAGGAAGATCGTTTTACAACTATTCACATCCAGGAACTGGCTTGTGTGTCTCGTGATACCAAATTAGGGCCTGAGGAGATCACAGCTGACATTCCTAACGTGGGTGAAGCGGCACTCTCCAAACTGGATGAATCCGGTATTGTTTATATTGGTGCAGAAGTTACTGGCGGTGACATTCTGGTTGGTAAAGTGACACCTAAAGGTGAAACTCAGCTGACGCCAGAAGAAAAACTGCTGCGTGCTATCTTCGGTGAGAAAGCGTCTGATGTTAAAGACTCTTCTCTGCGCGTACCAAATGGCGTATCCGGTACGGTTATCGACGTACAGGTATTTACCCGCGACGGCGTTGAAAAAGATAAACGTGCTCTGGAAATCGAAGAGATGCAACTGCGTCAGGCTAAGAAAGACCTGACAGAAGAGTTGCGGATCTTTGAAGCTGGCTTGTTTGCCCGTATCCGTTCTGTCCTGATTTCTGGCGGCATCGAAGCTGAGAAATTGGATAAGCTGCCTCGTGAGCGTTGGTTAGAACTGGGTCTGGCTGATGAAGAAAAACAGAATCAGTTGGAACAGTTGGCTGAACAGTATGACGAACTAAAAACTGAGTTCGAGAAAAAACTGGACGCTAAACGCCGTAAGATCACTCAGGGCGATGACTTAGCACCGGGCGTGCTGAAAATCGTTAAAGTTTATCTGGCGGTTAAGCGTCAGATTCAGCCTGGTGATAAGATGGCGGGCCGCCACGGTAACAAGGGTGTTATCTCCAAGATCAACCCGATCGAAGATATGCCTTACGATGAAAACGGCACTCCGGTAGATATCGTACTGAACCCACTGGGCGTACCATCACGTATGAACATTGGTCAGATCCTGGAAACTCACCTGGGGATGGCTGCGAAAGGTATTGGTGACAAGATTAACGCGATGCTGAAACAGCAGCAGGAAGTCGCCAAACTGCGTGAATTTATCCAGAAAGCTTATGACTTGGGTGATGAAACCCGTCAGAAAGTTGATCTGAACACTTTCTCTGATGAAGAAGTTATGCGTTTGGCAGAAAACCTGAAAAAAGGTATGCCAATTGCAACACCAGTATTTGATGGTGCGAAAGAGAAAGAAATTAAAGAACTGCTGAAACTGGGTGACTTGCCAACTTCTGGGCAAATTACCCTGTTTGATGGTCGTACTGGTGAGCAATTCGAACGTCAGGTTACAGTTGGCTACATGTATATGTTGAAACTGAACCACTTGGTGGATGACAAAATGCATGCTCGTTCAACCGGTTCGTACAGCCTGGTTACTCAGCAACCGCTGGGTGGTAAGGCGCAGTTCGGTGGTCAACGTTTCGGTGAGATGGAAGTGTGGGCATTGGAAGCATATGGTGCCGCGTACACCTTGCAGGAAATGCTCACCGTCAAGTCCGACGATGTTAACGGCCGTACCAAGATGTATAAAAACATCGTGGATGGCAACCATCAGATGGAACCAGGAATGCCGGAATCCTTCAACGTATTGTTGAAAGAGATCCGCTCTCTGGGTATTAACATCGAGCTGGAAGACGAATAAACCGTATTCCCGCTGGTACTGCCCTGAATGGATATGACGGGCAGTTTACCAGCCAGTGGTTGCACTGGTCATAGGGGAGAGTGGCATGGGCCGCTCTCCTGACAGGTCTAACTCCGACAGGAGCCATTTCGTGAAAGACTTATTGAAGTTTCTGAAAGCGCAAACTAAGACCGAAGAGTTTGATGCGATCAAAATTGCTCTGGCCTCACCAGATATGATCCGTTCGTGGTCATTCGGCGAAGTGAAAAAGCCGGAAACAATTAACTACCGTACGTTCAAACCTGAGCGTGACGGCCTTTTCTGTGCCCGTATTTTCGGACCGGTAAAAGACTATGAGTGTTTGTGTGGTAAATACAAACGCTTAAAACACCGTGGTGTGATTTGTGAGAAGTGTGGTGTAGAAGTTACCCAGACTAAAGTTCGTCGTGAGCGTATGGGTCACATCGAACTGGCTTCTCCAACGGCACACATCTGGTTCCTGAAATCATTGCCATCCCGCATCGGTTTGTTGCTGGATATGCCACTGCGTGATATTGAGCGTGTACTGTACTTCGAATCCTATGTGGTTGTAGAAGGCGGTATGACCAGCCTGGAACGTAGTCAAATCCTGACAGAAGAACAATACCTGGATGCACTGGAAGAGTTCGGTGATGAATTCGATGCGAAAATGGGTGCGGAAGCTATCCAGTCTTTGCTGAAAAATCTCGACCTGGAAAATGAGTGTGAAACTTTGCGTGAAGAGTTAAATGAAACTAACTCTGAAACTAAACGTAAGAAGTTGACCAAGCGTATTAAGCTGTTGGAAGCATTTATTCAATCTGGTAACAAGCCAGAATGGATGGTTCTGACCGTTCTGCCAGTGCTGCCGCCTGATTTACGTCCACTGGTTCCATTGGATGGCGGCCGTTTTGCAACGTCGGATCTGAACGATCTGTATCGTCGTGTTATTAACCGTAACAACCGTTTGAAACGCCTGCTGGATCTGGCTGCGCCGGATATCATCGTTCGCAACGAAAAACGTATGTTGCAGGAAGCGGTTGATGCCCTGTTGGATAACGGTCGTCGTGGTCGTGCCATTACCGGTTCTAACAAACGTCCTCTGAAATCCTTGGCTGACATGATCAAGGGTAAACAAGGTCGTTTCCGTCAGAACCTGCTGGGTAAACGTGTTGACTACTCAGGCCGTTCTGTAATCACCGTAGGCCCTTACCTGCGTTTGCATCAGTGTGGTTTGCCTAAGAAGATGGCACTGGAGCTGTTCAAGCCATTCATCTATGGCAAGCTGGAACTGCGTGGTTTAGCGACGACGATTAAAGCAGCCAAAAAGATGGTTGAGCGTGAAGAGGCGGTGGTATGGGATATCTTGGATGAAGTGATTCGTGAACACCCGGTTCTGCTGAACCGTGCACCAACACTTCACCGTTTGGGTATTCAGGCATTCGAACCGGTTCTGATCGAAGGTAAAGCGATTCAGTTGCACCCACTGGTGTGTGCGGCATATAACGCCGACTTCGATGGTGACCAGATGGCTGTTCACGTACCGCTGACACTGGAAGCCCAGTTAGAAGCGCGTGCATTGATGATGTCTACTAACAACATCCTGTCTCCTGCGAGTGGTGAGCCAATCATCGTGCCATCTCAGGACGTTGTTCTGGGTCTGTATTACATGACCCGTGACTGTGTTAATGCTAAAGGCGAAGGCATGGTGCTGACCGGGCCTAAAGAAGCAGAACGCGTATACCGCGCAGGTCTGGCTTCTCTGCATGCCCGTGTTAAAGTTCGTATCTCGGAAGAAGTGAGAGATGGCGAGGGTAATATCACCGCCAGCACGGGTTTGGTTGATACTACCATTGGTCGTGCAATCTTGTGGATGATCGTCCCAAGAGGTCTGCCTTACTCTCTGGTTAACCAGCCACTGGGTAAAAAAGCTATCTCCAGAATGCTCAACACTTGTTACCGTGTGATGGGCTTGAAGCCAACCGTTATCTTCGCTGACCAGATCATGTACACCGGTTTTGCCTACGCTGCACGTTCAGGTGCATCTGTTGGTATTGATGACATGGTTATCCCAGAGAAAAAAGCTGGGATCATTACGGAAGCAGAAGCAGAAGTTGCTGAAATTCAGGAACAGTTCCAGTCTGGTCTGGTAACAGCTGGCGAACGTTATAACAAGGTTATCGATATCTGGGCCGCAGCAAACGAGCGTGTTGCTAAGGCGATGATGGAAAACCTGTCTACTGAGACAGTCATTAACCGTAACGGTGAAGAGGAGCAACAAGTCTCCTTCAACAGCATCTTTATGATGGCTGACTCTGGTGCGCGTGGTTCTGCCGCTCAGATCCGTCAGTTGGCGGGGATGCGTGGCCTGATGGCTAAACCAGACGGTTCCATTATCGAAACGCCAATCACTGCGAACTTCCGTGAAGGTTTGAACGTACTCCAGTACTTCATCTCAACCCACGGTGCTCGTAAAGGTTTGGCGGATACCGCACTGAAAACGGCGAACTCTGGTTATCTGACCCGTCGTCTGGTTGACGTTGCACAGGATTTGGTTGTTACAGAAGACGACTGTGGTACCCACGAGGGTATTCTGATGACGCCGGTTATTGAAGGTGGTGATGTTAAAGAGCCACTGCGTGAGCGTGTACTGGGTCGTGTAACGGCAGAAGATGTTCTGAAGCCGGGTACTGCTGACATTCTGGTTCCACGTAACACCCTGCTGAACGAAAAATGGTGTGATCTGTTAGAAGAGAGCTCTGTTGACAGCATTAAAGTACGTTCAGTTGTAAGTTGTGAAACTGACTTCGGTGTTTGTGCAAACTGCTATGGTCGTGACCTTGCCCGCGGACACATCATCAATAAAGGTGAAGCGGTTGGTGTTATTGCGGCGCAGTCCATCGGTGAGCCGGGTACACAGCTGACGATGCGTACGTTCCACATCGGTGGTGCGGCATCCCGTGCGGCAGCGGAATCCAGCATTCAGGTTCGTAACAAGGGTAGCCTGAAACTGTTTAACGCGAAATCCGTTACCAACTCCGCAGGCAAACTGGTGATTACTTCCCGTAACACCGAGCTGTGCCTGATCGACGAGTTTGGCCGTACTAAAGAAAGCTATAAAGTGCCTTACGGTGCGGTATTGGGTAAAGGTGATGGCGAAGCAGTTAACGGCGGCGAAACCGTTGCTAATTGGGATCCGCACACCATGCCAGTAGTCAGTGAAGTATCCGGTATCATCCGTTTCGCTGACATGGTAGATGGTCAGACCATTACCCGCCAGACTGACGAATTGACAGGTTTATCTTCATTGGTTGTTCTGGATAGTGCAGAGCGTACCGGTAGTGGTAAAGACTTGCGTCCGGCACTGAAAATCGTTGATGCCAAGGGTGACGATGTATTGATCCCAGGTACTGATATGCCTGCTCAATATTTCCTGCCAGGCAAAGCAATTGTTCAGTTAGACGATGGTGTCAGCATCTCTGCGGGTGATACCTTAGCGCGTATTCCTCAAGAATCCGGCGGTACGAAAGATATTACCGGTGGTCTGCCACGTGTTGCTGACTTGTTCGAAGCACGCCGTCCGAAAGAGCCGGCTATCTTGGCTGAGGTCAGTGGTATTGTCTCCTTCGGTAAAGAAACCAAGGGTAAACGCCGTTTGGTTATCTCCCCATTAGATGGTGGTGATGCTTACGAAGAGATGATCCCTAAATGGCGTCAGCTCAACGTATTCGAAGGTGAGGTTGTTGAGCGCGGTGATGTAATCTCCGATGGTCCAGAGTCTCCACATGACATCTTGCGTCTGCGTGGTGTTCATGCGGTTACCCGTTACATCACCAACGAAGTTCAGGAAGTTTACCGCCTGCAAGGGGTTAAGATTAACGATAAACACATTGAGGTTATCGTTCGTCAGATGCTGCGTAAAGCAACCATCGAAAGTGCAGGTAGTTCCGAATTCCTGGAAGGTGAACAGGTTGAATATGCCCGCGTTAAAGTGGCAAACCGTAAGCTGGAACAGGAAGGTAAAGTCCCTGCAATTTATGGACGTGATCTGTTGGGTATCACCAAAGCGTCTCTGGCAACAGAATCCTTCATCTCTGCGGCATCGTTCCAGGAAACGACCCGCGTACTGACTGAGGCTGCGGTTGCGGGTAAACGTGATGAACTGCGTGGCTTGAAAGAGAACGTCATCGTTGGTCGTTTGATCCCTGCTGGTACGGGTTATGCTTACCATCAGGATCGTATGCGTCGTCGTCAGTTGAATGAGCCTGCTGAAACGCCACAAGTGAGTGTGGATGAAGCAACTGCAAACTTGGCAGAACTGCTGAATGCTGGTTTTGGTGGCGATAAGAAGTAATTCTTAAAACACGTTAGCTAATTAAATGCCCTCCCTTTTGGAGGGCATTCAGCTTATTGACAAAGCGCTAATTTTTTCGGCTCATAGCTTTAATCAGCTTCCATTCACCAAACGGAACTGAACTTGCCGCCACGTTAGACTCCCTCCTCACAAATTTTTCCTCCTGAAAAAAGCTTGCTTGAAGGTTTTGTTCCTCACAACCAATCTGGTTTGTGGCACCCAGCTATACGACGTAGGAACAGATACGCTGGGATTTCTTGCTATTATCGCACCGCTAGTTAAGTGTTTTTTAAATGAAATCGTACTTGTCCTACAGAGACTAGTGATAAGTTAAATTCAGGGTGAGGGATTACAATTATAGCTAGTAGGCTATATGTTGGTTTTGTGGTTTACAAACTATGAGAAATGAACATGTGGGAAGTTATAACAACAGGAGTGTTTGATGTCTGGTATAACGAACAGAGTGAAGAGTTACAAGATGATATTCTGGCGGCGCTGAAAATTTTGGGAGAGTATGGCCCGCAATTAGGCAGACCTTACGTTGATACGCTGTATGGCTCTAAATTTCCTAATATGAAAGAGTTGCGTTGGAAATCCAGTACGGGCGCTCTTCGCTTTTGATCCCTATCGGAATGCCATTGTTCTTTGCGCTGGCGATAAAACTGGACTGAATGAAAAACGGTTTTATAAGGATATGATAAAACTTGCTGATGCTGAATTTAAGAAGCATCTTGAAGAACTAAGAACTAAGAACTAAGAACTAAGAACTAAGAACTAAGAACTAAGAACTAAGAACTAAGAACTAAGAACTAAGAACTAAGAACTAAGAACTAAGAACTAAGAACTAACTAAACTAGAGAACTGATATGACTACACTTGATGAATTGCTTGAAAAACGCAGCCCTGAAAGCCGCCGTAGGATTGCTAAAAAAGTTGATGAAATGAAACGAGAGATAGGGCTTTATCAGATCCGCGAGGCTCTTGATGTTTCACAAACTGAACTGGCAACTGCACTTGGGGTCAAGCAACCGACTATTGCTAAAATGGAACAGCCTGGTAATAACCCCAAACTTTCAACATTGAAACGCTATGTTGCAGCGTTAGGTGGAGAGTTAAGCCTTGATGTTCAACTTCCTGATGGTAAACGTATCGTAGTCCATATTTGACCCTTGAATATTACGGCGTTGCCTCAGTGAAAGTGGTACGTGGTGCATCAAGCTTGGGTGCTTGATGCACGGAAAAAACTAAGTAAAACATTTGTACCTCCTAGTAGGAGTTTGCATTAACCTTCTCTGCCTGTGGTGAAAATCGGTACAAAGGATCATATAAATGTCTTCCTCTTTGCGAGGTTTTTTCTTTAAATCAAATGCAGGAAAAGCGAGAAAACCTGAATATCAATTTAATGAAAATGGGAAAGTTTAAATACGAGGCAGGAAACGGAAAAAACAATTAGATTTACAAAAATTGCGCAATGAAAACTATTCACTAAATAAATTCTTAATTAAAAATAATAAAGCCTTCGGAATGAAGATGGGTGTGGCCGAAGGCAGATATTTTCCTTTGTCAGAACAACAACAATCGTTGGTTTTCTCGGCTAGCGACCAGCAAACTATCAATGGTTAAGTGGTAGCTAATCGTACAGTGATTCAAGCGGTGTTTCATGCACATCGGAGCAAATACTAATGATCAGGTGCTCTATGAACTTGTCCGCGTAAAAATGATCTTAGTCATGCAAGAAATATTAATTCGGCATGCAGAAATAGCTCATCATATTTAACTTAGGGGGCTGGCCAATGTGATTATTTCATTTAAAGCCCTTCCACATAGAATTTATGAAAGATTATTCTTTTAGAACACCTATTTTTACCTGTGTTTTTGCATGATTAGGGGAGATTTAAATTTAATTTTTCAGGATAAATAATCGCAGTTTTTTCTCCTGCTGAATCTTTAAATTATGATACAGGTCATAAAATGCAATATTTCATGTTCATGTACTCTGAAATGAATATAAACTGAAAATGAGAGGCAATTAGCGCCAATATAAAATAACGAGATAAGAATATTGAAGCCAGGAAAAATGGAGTAACCTTGGTATGCGAAGATATAACGGAGGATAATTATATTCTGTTAAATAATCTTTATAAGCATGATATAGGAGACTTAGACTATTTCATTTGGAAGAATATTGAAGAAAAAATATAATCTCTCTAGTGAAATAAAAGCATTATCGTTTAAAAGAAACGATATATATTTGTCAATTCTTATAACAAGAAAGTGTGAATTTAGTCTTAAACATAGACGAGTGTCCATTAATATGCTTAGTGATTTTGGCATAGATGAAAGTGTAAAATCACGAACTTTGATAATAGAAAGTGCTAAACAAACACATCTGTGGAAGTAATAGGTTTGTCAAATACAGCTCCCTGTACAATTATATCTGTAATTGATTCTTGTCTTGCTATTAGGGAAAAATGCAGAATAGTCTTACCAAATCCTATTTATTCTGAACTACGAAGTAGACTGAGCAAACATAGTATTATAAATAAATTTAGCATGATGATTGCCTGGCATACCGAAGAAGATTTCAATTTGTGTCATGAAAATATATTTATTAGTAGAATCGACAAACGATAACGGAGTTTAAAATGGGATGTATTTTTTTTCACCCAGAATCTTCCTTTTAAAAAGATAAAATACTTTTATAATGAAAGTATTTCTATGTGTTCGTACCTAAGGGGCAGATAATTGAGGGCTATATAATAATTGCCACCAATAAATGTGAGACTGATTTAGGGGGGTACCGGTGCTTTGCAGAAATATATGAAGAAGAAGCAATAAAAGAACTGAAACAATTTAAGAATATAATAAATGATTTTTATCGCGAATATTACAATATAAGCAATCCTCTTTGTTATGAAAATGGACGAGCTGGCGGTTTAATACATAAATTAATTTCAAAAAATCAAAAGGTGGTTATTTTAACATTTTTTACTGAATATGACAAAAATCTTACATCTCATTACTTACATTCTTCGCATAATGATAATATGTATTCATTTATAAAACTTTATTCAAAGCGAGCTAATGAGGATATTGCTTTTTGCAATAAATTATCAGCGATTCCAATACATGGTAAAATTTTAGATTGCATTTACAGAACCGATTAATACGGTGAACCTATGTATAAAAATTCTGCCATGATTTATAGTGGCCTGATACATAAATCAGATTATGCATCCGATATGGCTCAAGAGCTCATCGACAAAATATTGTTAAATTATCAACCTGATTATATACATGCCCCTTTGGGAATAGGTCGACATGTGGATCACATCATAATAAACAATCTGGTACATAACATAACTGGTTCACGTAAGTTCAAAATATTATTTTATGAAGGTTTCCCCTATGTTTTAGGTCAATACCCTGTTATTAACCCCGATGGTTTGGAAAGTGCTTTATTAAGAAATAACAAATTTGATAAGCACGCCATATTGGTGGATATTGATTTAAAAGAAAAAATGCAAAACATTCTCTTTTATGAATCTCAATTAGAACCTCTGTTTGATAATAAATCAAACATCTTAATTTCATTGGAAAAATATCATCATGTTATTAATAAAACAAAAATCCAAGAGCGTTTTTGGTTAATTAAGTAAAGGATTGATAATGAAAAAATATTCATAATATACCATGACCTTTTCTTGAATGGATATGGCGGGGTAGAAACGGTATGTTCTGATTTAATAAATTTGATTGACCGTACCAACATTGAAATTGATTTCATTTTCATCTCTCTAAATGAGACGAATAGAATTGAAAATCGTGATTGGCTATCTAATGCTCAATATATCGCCTTAGCGTCAAGCAGTTACGCGTCTCGTCAGGATATTGTATGCGAACTGTCCTTGGTATTAGAAAGATTTCACCCTGAGATTCTAATAAGTTTAGACACAACATCTTGTAATATTGCTCGACTCTCCTATGAAAAAATTAATTTCCCAGTAAAAACTTATTATTGGTTGCATACCTCCATTAGAAATCCTACCCGACAGAGAATTAAAGACTTATGCTGTGCTGACGAGCACCTTGTAATCAGTTCTGATTTAAGAGATCAAATGTTATCCTTTGGGATAAAAACAGAGAAGCTTCATCTTATTTTAACCCTATCAAAATGAACTCCTTTATAATTCCTCAACCAAAGCACATAGCCAGATTATTATATGTTGGAAGAATTCTTGCCTATAAGTCAAAAAATTTAACTGAACTATTTTTAGCGCTTTATCAATTACATGGTCATTGGGAATTACATATGGTAGGTTCTGGTGATGATGAAGGTTTTGGCATGGTATTAGCGGAAGCAATATCTTATGGTATCTATTGTATAAGTTCAGATTGTCAGTGTGGCCCGAACGATATCATCAATAATTTAAACGGTGAGCTTTATAAATCAGGTAATATTCTTGAATTATCTAAAAAATTACAACTTATTATTGATGAATGTAAAATAAGAGATCATCATGCAATAAAAAATTCTATTGCCTTTCTTTACGAAGATAATTTCCTGTTAAGAATCACTAAAGCTTTATCCCCCCCATCCCGACTAGAGAATGTGATGAAAGTTAAACCTGATGCCCTCCTCTTCGGAGAGCATTTGTTTTGTAAACGGTTTATCCCTTGTTTTTGATGCTGTTGATAAATGTTTCTCGTGCAGTTGAGGAGCCAAGGCGTTCTGCTTCATCTAGCAATTTGAGTGCCTTATCAATATTACCGTTATTAATTTCCTTTTTAATTGCATCATTGAAATAACGTTCTGTATCACTCAAGACCGGTTTGACTTTTTGCGGCGTAGACGGCGTTACGATGGGGTGTGTTGGCCCGACGATGATCGGTTCTTGTGCCGGACTTGAGAAGACTTGACCAATTGTAATGTTGCTGGCGTTCTGTTCTGATCTCACTTTCAGCTTCAACGTACCGGTTTGCGTATGACGGGCAACGGGATCTGGAATAGCGGGAACGGCATTACCGACGCCTTGAGCGTAAGCTTTGGCGGGATCAATCATTTGTGTCGATTTCTGCAAATCGGTACGGGTGGTGTAGACCAGTATATAAATTTGTTGTTGCCCTAGTGCTGGTGTCAGTTTTAACTTGCCTTCCAGCCGATCGGTGGACATGACACCCGGACGTTCATATGGAAAATAACTGCTCGGGTAAAATGCGGCGGGGCGTAACCTTTGATCCAGTACTAAAACATTTGGTACGTAAACTTGTTTATCTTGTACTAAGCTGCTCAGGGTAATATCCAGAGAGCCTCGGTTTGCCGGCAGCGCGAATGCTGTGATTGGCCCCTGAATATCTCCCTCATTGAGATGCTGCGATGTGGCATTGAGGATAATGGTCTGCGTATCGTTTGAGTTAACTGGCTGCCAGTTCAGTTTTTGCAGTGCTGCTGTTGAGAGGGAAGGTGCAACAGCATCCTGTGTCGTGGTTGCCTTAGTTGTTGTAGTGATAGGTGTTGCATAGCTTATCAGAGGAGCTGCGCTACAGAGTAAGGCACTAAGACAAAATGAGATAAGTTTGGTTTTCATTTCTTACCTTTGTTCGGTTGAAAAAAAGAGACTGATATCCACGAGCAAAAGGCATATCAGTCCAAAGCGCTAATCGTGGCTAAATAACCCTGTTTACCTATACCCTTCATCTTTCAAGCTGCTGCTTTGTTGGCTACTTTCACTCACCCCAGTCACATAGTTATCTATGCTCCTGGGGATTCGTTCACTTGCCGCCGCGCTGCAACTCGAAATCTATTAGGTATAAAACCAGCCGTTTTTAATGGCATTACCACCAGGCTTCGAATTGTGCACCAAAGGTGAATTCATCATCGTTGCCACGGCTGAATTTATGTGTTGCTGTATCACGGTAGGCCATGCCAGTGGTGTAATTGTCGCCGTCTTCTTTCCTTGCATTACCCCATTTTTCATCCCACTTGGCATAGGTGACGAACAGACGGATAGCTGGACGGGACCAAATGCTGTCACCTGCCTGCCATTGTTGGGCTAGGGTGATTTTGTACTGATCATTGGTGTCATGAGTACGTTGGGATTTGACGTTATCATAACCAATATCCATCAAGGTACTCATCGTCGGTGTCCACTTGTACATCGGACGTACCCCAACCGTATACCATGTGTTGCCATTGTTGTTATCACGGTCAGTATCCTGATACATCGCTACGTACATGAGATCCCATTTTTCCGCGAGATTAATCGCGCCATGATTCAGGATTCGTAGCATATAACCGTCATTGTTTACACTAGCGCCTTCAGAGCGGCCACTGTTGTTAGAGGTCATGGAATCTGTTGCATACTGTACGACAAATTTGTTGAAGCCTCCGGACACGCTTTGTGTATGCTCGGCAGTAAACATGAAACCATCTTTGGACGCGTTGCGGTCAAGGTGATAGTTGTCCCGCGCATTAGCACGCCCATAGTCAAAACCAAGTTCCAGACTACCGCCAGGGTTCACTTCCAGGCCGGACAGACGTATGTCGTAGACATCGTTAGACGTGGGAATTTCATGGTTCCTACCGGCAATCCAGCCATGAGAACCGCCAGACTCGGTGTTACGGGTGACGGCCAGAGAGAGTTTGCTAAAGCCTAGATCGATATCTTGCAGGCCGGCACCGGGACCTGAGATATCCCAGTAGTAAAAGTCGATCATATGTACGTCATGACGCTGGTAGAAGCGTTTACCTGCCCACAGTGTTGAGCCCGGCAGCCAGTCGATGACGTTCTTCGCTTGAACATTCACTTCACGGAATGCAGGATCGGTGGATTCCCAATCATTTTTTTGCGCCACGGAATAAGCCACGTTGGTATCGAAGTAGAAGCTCTTATTGCCGTCCTTCCATAGCTCTTGGCCTAGTTTAAGCTCAGCATAGGTTTCACATTCATTACCTAAACGGTATTTGCTCTGTGCGCCGGTGCTTTGGAAACACTGTTGCTCACCGCCGCTGCCGGCCCAACCAATACCGGAACGGGCGTAGCCGTGGAATTCTACGGCTGACGCCTGAACAGACAGTAATCCAGCCATAATTGTTAGTGAGATAGGTAATATACGCATTGATTTCATCAATTATTCTCCTGTCGTTTTTTGATTAGCTCAGGCTTAAACACCGGGTTCTTTATGCAGACGCTGGCATGCCGTTCCGTCTTCCCGGAATAAATGGCAGCGGTGGGGAGGTAATCCGATGGTGAAGGTCGATCCTTCTTCCACCAATACAACATCAGGCTGGCGATAAACCAGATTCTGATGAATGGCCGGGATTTCAATGTGAACCTGGGTTTCATTTCCTAACTGCTCGACAACCTGCACTATGCCTTCCAACGTGACATCAGCGATATCACTTGGCAGAAGATGCTCAGGACGTATCCCCAGAGAGACATTACTGCCTACTTTTACACCATTGCTTTCTACGGGCAGCCAAATTTGCTGTCGGTTGGGCAGAGTAATCTGTACTTGATCAATAGCGGTAGCCGTGACTTTAACTGGCAGGAAATTCATTTTGGGTGAACCAATAAAGCTGGCGACAAAGCGATTAACCGGGTAATGGTAAAGTTCAAGAGGTTTGCCAATCTGGGCAACATCTCCACCATCCAGTACCACGATTCTGTCGGCCAGCGTCATCGCTTCAACCTGATCGTGGGTGACATAAATCATCGTACGTTGCAATCGTTTGTGCAGGCGTGAGATCTCAATGCGCATTTGGACCCGCAGCGCGGCGTCCAGGTTGGAAAGCGGTTCGTCTAACAGAAAAACACTGGGTTCAGCGACCAGAGTACGGCCAATAGCAACGCGTTGACGTTGCCCACCTGATAGGGCTTTAGGGCGGCGATCAAGCAGGTGAGCGAGTTGAAGCATCTCGGCAATTTGCTTTACCCGTTGCTGAATATCACTTTTTTTGGCGCCAGCCAGCTTCATGCCGAATGACATATTGTCTGCAACAGACAGGTGGGGATACAGTGCATAAGACTGAAAAACCATCCCAACGCCGCGTTTAGCGGGTGGCACATCGTTCATTCGGATGTTATTGATCAGCAAATCACCGGAAGTCACATCTTCCAGACCCGCAATCATCCTTAATATTGTCGATTTTCCACAACCTGATGGACCGACAAAGACGATGAATTCTCCTTCTTGTATCTCAAGGTTGATGTTCTTGGAAATAATAGTTTCACCATAAGCCTTCGATACATTATGTAATGTGACGCTCGACATGTGTTCCCCCGGACTTATCACCGCAATTCGCGGTGAAAAATGATAAACCAGAGTGTGTTTAAGATGACGGGTGAGTAAATCCTCCATACTCAAGTTTTTTATGGGGGAGGAGTTAGGAGGATGAGATAAGCGTTGTTGAGTTGGTTAGGTATGAGCTACTGGATAAATTGTGATATTTATCGCAAAAAAAGATGCCCCTTTTTGTGGTCAACGGCACGGTTCTGCTGTTTTTGTAATAGAGATCACAGCCATTCCGGGCAGGGAGTAGAGTAGGGGAGGATGAGACTTTCCATTGTTGATTGCACACTAGATCAGCATTCTCCGCCAATGTAACAAAACAGTTCACCCTGAACCTATTCAAACTACTATAAGGACGGAATGATGATAAAAACAACCTTAAAAGTAGGCGCCCGTACCTTAGCGCTTTCTGTTTTAGCTTCACTGGTACTTTCTGCCTCTGTTTTTGCAAAAATTGAAGAAGGTAAGCTAGTTATCTGGATCAACGGCGATAAAGGCTACAATGGCCTGGCACAAGTTGGTGAGAAATTTGAAAAAGATACGGGTGTCAATGTTACTGTTGAGCATCCAAACAAGTTTGAAGAGAAGTATTCACAAGTCGCAGCAACCGGTGATGGGCCGGATATTATTTTCTGGGCTCATGACCGTTTTGGCGGCTACGCCCAGTCTGGGTTGGTGGCGGAAATCACGCCGGATCAGAACTTCAAGGATAAGTTATTTCCATTCACTTGGGATGCTGTACGTTACGACGGTAAACTGGTCGGTTATCCTATCGCCGTTGAAGCCCTCTCTCTTATCTACAATAAAGACTTGGTGAAGACCCCGCCAAAAACTTGGGAAGAGATCCCTGATCTGGATAAGGAACTGAAGAGTAAAGGCAAAAGTGCCATTATGTTTAATCTTCAAGAGCCTTATTTCTCTTGGCCGCTGATTGCTGCGGACGGGGGATATGCTTTCAAGTTGGAAAATGGCGCATACGATGTGAAAAACGCCGGAGTGAATAATGCAGGTTCCAAGGCAGGGCTGAATTTTATTATAGATTTAGTGAAAAATAAGCATCTGAACGCGGATGCTGATTATTCCATTGCCGAAGCCGCGTTCAACAAAGGTGAAACGGCGATGACCATCAACGGTCCGTGGACGTGGTCTAACATCGACAAAAATAATATAAATTACGGCGTGGCGTTGTTGCCAACCTTTAAAGGTCATCCGTCTAAACCGTTTGTCGGCATATTGACGGCGGGTATCAATGCCGCCAGCCCGAATAAAGAGCTAGCGAAGGAGTTCTTGGAAAACTATTTGCTGACCAACGAAGGTCTGGAGATGGTGAACAAGGATAAACCGTTGGGAGCTGTGGCACTGAAATCCTATCAGGATATTCTGGCCAAGGACCCACGTATTGCTGCCACGATGGAAAATGCTCAAAAAGGCGAAATCATGCCGAATGTCTCACAAATGAGCAGTTTTTGGTATGCCATGCGCAGCGCTGTTGTTAATGCGTTGACTGGCCGTCAGACCGTTGATGCCGCATTAAGTGACGCGGAAGCCCGCATAACCAAGTAACTTGTGGGCGCTCTTCTCCCGAGAAGGGTGTCTCTTTCCTGCAACCAGTAAGGATGCCTGTTTGCAGGAAGATTGATTAAGCTATCCGCAAAGCTGTTACGTCGTAGTAAAAAGGAAGAGCATTATGTCAGCGACGCTCGAAAAAACATCATGGTGGCAGCATTCTGCTCTGAAATGGTTTGCAGTGAGCCTGTGTATACTCTTTACCGGTTATCTGGTGGTATTGATGTACTCACAGGGAGAGTATCTATTCGCAATACTGACACTGGTATTGTTAGGAATGGGGACTTACGTTTTTGCCAACCGCAATACTTATGCCTGGCGCTATGTTTATCCGGGTATAGCAGGAATGGGATTGTTTGTCCTGTTTCCGCTTATTTGCACCATCGCCATCGCCTTTACCAACTATAGCAGTACCAATCAACTGACTTTTGAACGTGCACAATCTGTCCTGATGAGTCGTCAGTATCAATCAGGGCAAACATTGACTTTTAAGCTTTACCCAAAATCGGGCCTGTGGGTTTTGGCACTGAGCGCACCGGGCCAGACTAAACAACTGGTATCCGAGCCATTTTCTCTGTCAGTAATAAAAGAGACGACTTTACACTTGCACGAGCAGGACAACATTGAGAACGGTGAAGCTGCGACATTGCGCATTATCACCCAGAATCGACAGGCGCTGAACCAGTTAGTTGCTGTTTTACCGGATGGTAACCGGCTGAGAATGAGTTCACTGCGTCAATTCTCTGGTGTGCATCCTCAATACTCTCTTGGGGAAGATGGCAAGACTCTTACTAACAATCAAACAGGTACGCTTTATCGCCCCAATATTGATACCGGTTTCTATCAGTCTGTCAATGCTGAGGGAAGATGGGGAAATGAGACTTTGACGCCAGGATTTACTGTTTCCATCGGCTGGAAAAATTTCCTGCGTGTGATCCAGGATGAAGGTATTCAGAAACCGTTCCTCGCTATTTTTGTTTGGACGGTTGTCTTTTCTCTGTTCACTGTGGTACTGACAGTCGCTGTTGGCATGGTTCTGGCTTGCATTGTGCAGTGGGAGGCGTTGAAAGGCCGTGGTGTTTATCGCATGCTACTGATTCTGCCTTATGCAGTGCCATCATTTATTTCTATTTTGATTTTTAAGGGATTGTTTAATCAGAGTTTCGGTGAGATCAATCTGTTGCTTAACGGCCTGTTCGGTCTTAAACCTGCTTGGCTTACCGATCCAACGATGGCCCGAACTATGCTGATTATAGTGAATACCTGGCTTGGGTATCCCTACATGATGATCCTCTGCATGGGATTGTTAAAAGCAATACCCGACGATTTGTATGAAGCGTCGGCAATGGATGGGGCGGGGCCGTTGCAGAATTTTTTCAAGATTACCTTCCCATTGCTGATTAAACCACTGACTCCGCTGATGATTGCCAGTTTTGCTTTTAACTTTAACAACTTTGTTCTGATTCAGTTGTTAACCAATGGTAGGCCGGATCGCATTGGCACCACGACACCGGCAGGCTATACCGATTTATTGGTGAACTATACCTACCGTATTGCTTTCGATGGGGGTAGTGGTCAGGATTTTGGTTTGGCTGCGGCGATTGCCACAGTGATCTTTTTACTGGTGGGCGCGCTGGCGATTATTAACTTGAAAGCTACCCGCATTAAATTTGACTAAGGAGGGAATGCAATGGCGATGGTTCAACCCAAATCACAGAAATGGCGTGTGTTGGCGACACATTTGTTGATGTTATCCTTTATTGCCATGATTTTATTCCCGCTGCTAATGGTTATTACTATCTCTCTGCGGCCGGGGAATTTTGCCACGGGTAGTTTGATCCCGGAAAGCATTTCCTGGGAGCATTGGAAATTAGCACTTGGCTACAGCGTGGTGTCACCAGATGGTCATGTTACACCGCCACCTTTCCCAGTTATGCTATGGCTCTGGAACTCTGTTAAGGTCGCCTTTATTACCGCCGTAGGTATCGTTACATTATCAACTACCTGTGCTTATGCCTTTGCCCGTATGCGTTTTCGCGGTAAAAGTACCTTATTGAAAGGCATGCTCATTTTTCAGATGTTCCCGGCTGTACTTTTCTTGGTGGCGCTATATGCCTTGTTTGATCGTTTGGGGGAATATGTACCGTTTATCGGTCTTAATACCCACGGTGGCGTGATTTTTGCTTACCTGGGGGGCATTGCGTTGCATGTCTGGACCATTAAAGGTTATTTCGAGACCATTGATGGCTCCCTGGAAGAGGCGGCTGCGCTTGATGGCGCGACGCCGTGGCAGGCTTTCCGTATGGTGTTGCTACCGCTTTCTGTACCAATTCTGGCAGTAGTATTCATTCTTTCCTTCATTGGTGTTATTACGGAAGTGCCTGTTGCTTCACTGCTTCTCAGAGATGTGAGCAATTACACTTTGGCTGTCGGCATGCAACAGTACCTTAACCCACAGAACTATCTTTGGGGCGATTTTGCCGCCGCCGCTGTGCTCTCAGCGCTTCCTATCACCATCGTCTTCTTGGTTGCCCAACGCTGGCTAGTCAATGGTTTGACCGCAGGGGGAGTAAAAGGCTGATCGCAATATTCATCAATGCGAATCCCTTTAATACTTTGAGATTAAAGGGATGCACGGAAGTATCAATTATTGCTGGTGGTGAACTTGACGATTTAATTGCCATGACAGGAGATCGGTAAATACCTGCCAACGTTGGAACTGTTTGGTTTGGTCTGCTGTCATTGGCTGGGGTTCACCGAGTAATAATCCTGTTTGATTTGCCCATGGTCGAAATTCACCTTTGCCGATCATGATATAAGCCCCTTGCGGTGTAATAGTGACTTCTGGGTTATATCCTTGACACCAGATAGGGTCCAGATGTTCAGCCAGCAAATTACAACCGGTACGGTAGTAAGCCGTATGTGACAAACTCAAGTGATAGAGCGTTGGCCAGATGTCTTTATGACTGCCGACTCTGGTCGCATCAAAGATCGTGTTTTGGCGATAAGCGGGTGGCACGTAGAGATAAAAGGGTACGCCGTGGCCGATTGCCAGTTCATGAGCATCTGGATAACTAATACCCCGAATATTATGGTCACCGGTTGCTGCGATAATAGTATGAGAAGCTAGTGACTGAGATTTTACCCAACCAATAAATTGTCCCAATTGATCATTGGCGTAACGCAGGGTATGAAAAACCTCTTGTAACTCATTACCACTAGCCAAATGACTTAAACGTTGTTTCTCGGCATCACTCAGCTTGATGTCGGTTTTCTGATAGCCTTCCGGTGATCTATACGGTGGGTGATGGGTAGTAGACAATGACATAATCAGAACATGTTCCCCGTTCTTTTCTGCCTGAATCAGGCGATCTTTAATATAACGGAACATGAATTCATCAGGCACTCCCCAAGTGCCAAATTTGGCTTCTGGATAGCGTTTTTTCAGCCCATTCTGATCGATAAATTCACTGACTCCCAGGTTTGGTAGGAACTGGTTCAAATTACGCCATGCTCCGTTACCGGATGTGGCGAAGATGATTTTATAACCATTTGCCAGATAGGGTTTGAACATATTGCTGGTGAAATCGAGATCCTGAGCTGTGGATTGACTGATTGTACTGTTCGGGCTGCGAATCAAAAAACGGCTCAAGCTGTCAATGGTGCCATCCCCTTCAGAAACGAAACGTTCAAAATGCCAGTCGTTTTGCCAGTGCTGGCGTAGGGTGCCAAAAACATCAAGGTCTGGGCGATCCAAGCTTTGTAGGTGATAACCCATACTCTCCATGACGTTAAATATTACGTGAGGCGGATTTTTCTGAGCGGTGGGATTATCGGCGGTTTTAGCCATAAACGGTGACAGATTCGCGGGGGTTGGCTTCTCCATAAAATGGTTTAATAACCAGCCACCTTGTTCATCTGTTGCTTCTGGGAAGTAGCTGTTTTTGTAATGATCATTAAACGCCCAGTTCAGTGCCATTGGAGCATTAGGTGTCAGCATATTAAGCATTTTGACTTCTGAAACTTGTGTATTGGACTGACGTAGTGGAAAGGTACCTATGGAGCCTCGCATACCAATGAAGCAGACAGTCAAAATAACCAGTGTCGCTATAGCCGAAATGGGCAGGTTGGTTTTGCGCGTTGTGTGTGAAATAAGATAGCGTTGCCAGAGCAGACTGAGCCAGAAAACAATAACGGCGAACAGGGCTAAACAGAGCAAACTTTCGATAATAGGATAGTCATTCCATAGGGTGTGCAGCACGGCTTGCGTATCATCTTCCACTAAGCCGAAGATGAAAATATCGAACGACCGTTCATAAGTGGCATAGTAGTAAACATTACTTACCGTCAAAGCCCCGACCACGGTATTGAGTGTTGTTGCTAACCACGGATAGGCGTGTTGCCATATGTTGAAGCTGTTTTTATTAATGGCAAATAAGCCAGCAATCAGCAAACAAGGCACAAACAGCAGACTGGCAATACGAATATCAAACAGCCCTCCGATCCAGAACATTCGTTCCACATCTTGAGTAGAGTCAGTAAAAAGCTGGTAGCTGCCATAAGTTAAGAGAAGATAGATTCTTCCCGCCATTTGCGTTGCTACCGTTAGCAGCCAGGGAAGTAACAGCACGATAAAAGCTTGTTTAAATCTAGAAAACCACATAATGCCTTCTTATTGTAATAGATTGATAAGGTTAATTTAATATTTATCAGATCAAGATCCTATCTTATTCAGCAAGTCACTGCCTATCCCTAGGTTATTTTATTTGCTGTTTTTTGCAGTAGAGTAGTCATTGGCCAGATATAAACGATTGAAGGGTGGTTCAGATTGCAAACCATCTTTACCTCGAAAAGGCACTCCTGCCGATATAAGGTGGGAGTGGAATGTCGATGAGGCGTCAGCTTGGCTGATTTTGAATGCACTTTACATATATGCAAAGGAGTATAGTAATGACTAACTGTTCAAAGATTATTCGTTCAAATACTATCCGATCAAATACTATCAGGTTGGTTATGCCACAGTGGCAGGGGGGAAATAATCCGGCATACAAATTTGGTGCGGAAATGCTGAACTGGCTTGCACCAGAAACGGATGCACCTGTTATTCATGTACCAATCCGGGAACCCGCTGAGCCCCTCTCTGTAGAAAATGGCATCATCGGAAGGGAAGCACTTAAAACTCAGCTTAACAGCGTCTGGAAAATTATTCGTGAATATAAGCCAGATAATATCGTCACGTTTGGTGGCGACTGTCTTGTCGATCTCGCCCCTTTTGCCTGGCTGAGTGAGCACTGGGGAGAGAAACTAGGGATACTGTGGATTGATTCACATCCTGATGTTATGACTCCCGCTCAATTTCAGAATGCTCACGCTCATGTTCTTGGAGCTCTGATGGGCAATGGCGATCCCGATCTGACAACCACAGTGACTCGCCCAGTATCCTCCCGGAGAGTCATGATTGCAGGAATACACAGCCCGCTGGAATATGAGAAAAAATTTATTGCTGATAATGCAATCAGAACCTGTTCTCCGGATGAGGTCAGAGCAGGAGGCGAGTCAGTAATGAAGTGGATTGAAGAAGAAAAAATCGAATGTCTGGCGATTCATATTGATTTAGATGTACTGGATGAACATAACTTCCGTTCCGTATTGTTTGCTCGTCCGGGTGCCTGTGAGCATGATTTTGGTGGTATCGCTAAAGGTAAACTTAACATTCCTGATGTGCTGACTCTTATCCAAAAGGCAGCCTCTCGGGCTAACGTTGTTGGACTGGGGATTGCAGAACACCTTCCTTGGGATGCCATGAATCTTAAAGACATGCTTAAACAGCTTCCTTTAATAGGACGTTCAGATTAGTTGAAATATCGAATTGCTTTGTGATGACGCTGGGGAGGGATTCTCACGTCTGGTTGCAAATTTGCTGCAACAAAATCAACTTACAGCAAACAATAATTACTGCCTAATAAAAAATTTAATTTTTTACCAACGTTCGTGAATCATTGTTATGTATAAAGACAGAAGAAAGCTTATTTATCGCCAGCCAAATATACCGGATTAATATCTTAACGCTTTTGGGGTTTTATATTTTCTCCGCATCAGGTGAAAATTGACGGCGATTTTTATTCACTCCATATATTATTAGCCATTTTGTGTGATGTTTGTCGTATTTTTCCATGTTCATATGATAAATATCATGATCTTGTGGCCATAAAATTTAGAGGGCGAAATTCTCTGTTATTTATTTCCACTCCACTCAGCTAGAAGCGGTTTATTGTTCTCTCTAACGTCCATGTATTCAGTGATGGGTATTTTACGCTGTCATTTTTTACTGAGGAACAGGCTGACGCTATTTTTGTATTCAGCGCCATACAGTTGCAACACCGGCTCAGTAATATGAAGAAGCGCTATACGGTGTTATTTAAAAGAGCCGCATGTGATGACGCGTTTAATGGCCTCTGGCGTTATCCCCGTTTCAGGATTATGGTTCAATGATGTAAGGTTTCAAATATGGATGGATTAGTTTTCACCTGTCGAATTGGCGCACTATCCCAAACAACTTTTCAGGTATCGCAATTTACCTTGCAGGAAGAGCTATCACAGCTTTATAGCCTGACGTTAAAGGTGGTGAGTTCACGTGACGATATTCCCCTGAATGAACAACTGGGTCGCCGTGCATCCTTGACTATTACCCGTAATGGCGTGGCCGAACGGACCATTAACGGTTTGATAGCCAGTGCTGAACAGGGTAATACCGACGGCCGTCGCACTTTTTATATTTTCACTATCTGCCCCGAAATGTGGCTGATGACGCTGAATCAGGATAGCCGTATTTTCCATTGGCAGTCCGTGCCGGAAATTTTAACGAAATTGCTGAAAGAGCATCATATTCTCTTTGTCCGCGATACGCTCTATAAACGCTATACCGAACGGGAATACACCACGCAAAAACGTGAATCGGCCTATGATTTTTGGTGCAGGCTGGCGGCGGAAGAAGGCATAGTCTTCTGGTTTGAGGAAAAACAGATGTTGTTCTGTGATTGCCATCTGGGCATGCAGGCGGATATCCAGCTCACTTACAATACTCACCCTGAAACCGACGAGACCGATACCACGGCGTACCAGTGGAGTTATGGCGAATACCTGTGCCCGAATGGCACGGTCCAGAAAGACCATAATTTTCTGAACCCCAAATATGCGCTCGAGCATCAGAAGCAGGCCGACGATAGCGGGTACGATTCGGTGTTTGAAAGTTACGGGCGTTTCCAGCGGGATGCGGAAGGAGAATCTTTCACCCGACTGCGGCTGGAGTGTTGTGGTCAATAAAAATTGG
>NZ_JAHZMK010000044.1:0-72753 GCF_020387775.1 Photorhabdus antumapuensis | reverse complement strand
TTATATCGCTAAAACCCAGCGTGCCGGTATCGAGGGTGTTTTTGTCTTTGTCTGCGGTACTGGCAATGACTGCGCCATCAAGCTGGGTGTGTTCCCCCACTTTCACTTGATAGCCGCCTTGGCCGGCGAACAGTCCGGTCTGCTCTTGTACGGAGTCAAAGTTGCTGTGGATTTTGTCGCGGCTGGCGCTGAGGTTGAATGAGCCGCCCGGTTGTGGACCGAAAGTGGTACTGTCGCTGGCACTGACATTCTGCTGCTTCATATCGTAGCGGTTGCTGTCCTGTTCGCTATTGAGCGTCAGGTTGCGTTTTACGTCGGCGGTAATCTGTTCGCCGCTGACCTGAGCGCCTTTGAGCGTGGTATCCCGGCCAGCATTGAGGGTGAGGGTTTGTCCTGCATCCAGCGTGGTTTCGTTATGGCTGACGCCATTGCTGCTTTCACGGCCTTTACCGCGGTTGGTACTGACGGAGAGGTTGATACCCGTGCCCCCCGGTCCGGCCGTGAAACCGACGCCCAGTGAGCCCCCGCGACTGCTGTTTTTGCCGGTGGTCTGTTCGGTGTTCTGACTGGATGAGAGCTGGATATCCCGACTGGCATTGAGTTGCAGGTCTTTACCCGCCTGCAACTGGCCGCCCTGAATGCGGATATCGCCGTTCTGGTCTGGAGTACCGGCAGCGGTGAGGGTGAGATTATCCCCGGTCATCAGGCTGCTGCCCTGTTGAGTGGTCTGGTGCTGTTTCTGCTCTGACCGGGAGGACTGGCTGCCGTAGGAGAGGCTGACCCCCACCAGATTGTTGTTGGCTTTGTCGTCACCGCCTTTAGCGTCGGCCAGACGGGCTGCCTGGACAGCCTGTACCCCGCTAAGGGCGGCTTTGGTGCCCTGTAAGGCTTTCAGGCGGCTGTCACTTTCATTGTTGGCGGCTTGAACCGTTTGAACTGCGGAATTCAGGGCCCCGCCTGCGGTGCCGGACAGAGCCACGGTCAGGCCGCTTTGTTTCTGTTCGGTTTTGGTGATAGCGGTGTGGCTGTTTTCCGCGCTGGTGATGTTAATGTTTTGGCCGGAAAGTTGCGTATCGCGGCCCGCCACTACATCACTGCCGTGAAGGTTGAGCTGTTTTCCGGCGCTGAATGTCACACTGCCCTGGCTGCTGCCTACTGCGCTGCCTTTGTTAAGGTTGCTGTCGATGTCGGTGGTGGATTTTTGGCTGGCTTTGCCGATGGTGAAGCCAATACCTCCGGTCCCCATCAGACCGGATTTTTTCTCTTGTTTGAAGTGCGTTTCATGACGGGCTTCATCAGCGGTAGTGATGGTGAGTTGATTGCCCGCGGCCAGATTAACATCCTGAGTGCCAGCCACATTACTGCCGATGATATTCAGGTCATTCCCGGTTTGTACGGTTACGCGGTCGCCACTGAGCGTGGTGCTCTGTGCCCGGCGTTCATGTACCTCATCGTGGGTTTCGACGGAGGATTTGGAGAGTAAGCCTTTACTGGTCTGTTTGCTGTGTTCTATCAGGTCTGATGAAGCGGTACCGGCATCCAAGGTGATGTTGTTCCCGGCCTGGGCGGTCAGTTGTTGACCGGCATTGACAGTAGCGGCGGTAGCGTTCAGGTTATTGCCTGCCCGGAGTGCCAGGTTACCGGCGGTGGTTATCTGGCTGCCAGTGTCACGCTCCTGAGTGAGATGGCGATAGTTGTCGCTCCCCCAGTCACTGTTTTCCGTGCGATGAGTGCGCAGGGTGTCCAGAGTCAGGTCGAGGCCCGCTGTTATCTCTGTCTGACCGTCTTTGCCCGCGTTATCTACTTCACTGGCCGTGAGGCGGATGTTGTTGAGGGCTTTCAGCGACAAGGTGCCGTTGTCATTCTGGACATAAATGCCCGCCGGCCGATCCAGCCAGCGGTCAATATTATCTCCGCGCAGGGTAGAGGCGCTGGTGATATCCTGGTTTGCCAGTGCAGAAACGCGGTCACGGCCCTGAATTTGCCCGCCGAGGTTGGTGATGTTCTGCCGGGCGGTTAAATCCACTTTGCCGCTTTGGATAAAGCCGCTATTGGTCAGATTGTTCGCTGTCAGTTGGGTGACTTCACGCCCGCGGATAGTGCCGCTGTTGGTGATATCGCCCCGGCTATTTATTATCACGTTTTTACCGGAGAGCAGGGCACCGTCACCGGTCAGGTCGCCTTTATTCACGCGAGCGTAGACTTGCGGCACGGCGACCACCTGCGTTGTGCCGTTCGGCAGGGTCACGGTGCGGTTGGTCAGCCAGATAATGTCCGAGGTGAGCAGCGCCATTTGCGATGGGCTTAAGGCGATGCCGGGAGTGAGTTGTTGCTGTTTGCTGAAAGCAACTCCGGCTTCCATTAGCGCTTTGAACTGGGTTTCATCATTGTTGTGGCCGGTCAGATAACGTTGACCGGTCAGTTGGGTAATTTGATCACGTACCAGACGCTGCTCGTAGAACCCATCTCCCAGTCGTTTGTGTGCCAGTGCCGGGTCGCGGGTTAACTGTTGTTGCATGTAATCCGTGCCCAGCCACTTTTTGTACTGGGTGAATTTAGGGTCGGTTTCTACCAGATAATGGCTGTCACTGCCCGGTTGTACGACAAACAGGCTGTTGTCCGGCAGGCGGGTGTCTGGAGCAACGATGCGGATAAGGGGTTCGATGCTTTGACCTTTGACGGTATCAGGCGGTAGCGTCAGTTCAAATTGTTGGCCTGTCGGTAACACCAGCGGGCGCTCATCTAATGTGCCACTATTTGGTAAGCTGACAGGGGCAGGAGGCAGCACCCGTTCAGTTTGTTGAGCCGGTGAAAGTACCGGGTGTTCAGTCAATGCATCTCTGTTTGGTAGTGCCACTGTGCCGGAGGGTAATACCTGCTCGGTTTGTTGGCCCGTAGGAGAAAGTAATGGGTGTTCAGTCAGTGCGTCTCTGTTTGGTAGTACCACTATGCCGGAGGGTAATATCTGCTCAGTCTGTTGACCTGTAGGTGAAACTAATGGGCGATCAGTCGGTATGTCTCTGTTCGGTAGTGTGATGGTCTCTGTAGGGATAGCGACAGTAGTTCCTGGGCCATTAACCTGCAATGACCGGTCGTCAGTCTGCGTTGGAACGCTGAGAGGGATGGCGTTAATAGTGGCGTTTGTCAGCGTGACATCACCCGCTTCTGCCATTCTTGAGAACAAGCTAATTCCGGCAGGTGCACTCTGAACACTACTTTCCTGCCGGTCACCTATCGTTATGCCGGTGGTGTCAGGACGGGTATTACCTTTCCAGGCCAAGGCTTTCAGGTCGATGGTTTCGGTTATCGGTGCCGGGTTATAATCGTCCCAGTCTTTTCCCTGGGAGGTTTTGGTTCCTCTGAATCGACGTTTTTTCTTTTTGGCATACCAGCGGATTTCACTGCCTTCATCCGTGATAATACGTTCGCCTTTGGTGGCGTTATTGTGCAGTTCGTCAATATCACCGCTCAGGGTTGCGCCTGCCACGATTTGGCTGTCGTTGTTGGTCAGTATTGTGCTGTTCAGGGTCATATTACCCCCGGCCAGGATTTTACCCGGATCACTCTCTTTTATCTGGGTTTCATTGATGGTACGGGTATATCGGTACTCGTAAAACTCATCATCGCCGTTACCATCCGGCATAACAGCGGTGTGTACGCCGTATTTGTTGCTGTAGGAAGTGTCTACTTGTGACCAGTCATAGCGGGTGGTGTGGCCGCTCAATACCCCTTCATGCCGCTGGGATTTTTCTGTTTCTACGATGTGTGTCACTAGGCGGTCGTTGGTATTTTTGATAATAGCGGCATCAATGCTTAGGTTACCCCCGGCCTCAATGGTGGCCGCGTGGTTGCTGAGTCGGCCAGCTTGACTCGTCGCCGTCAGGTTCTCATCCAGTTGTCCGCCGATGCGCATATCACCCACGCTGTAAATCTGGGCATGGTGACTGTTGTTGAGGGTTCCGGTACCGATATCTAATCGATCTCGGGCGGCAATGACGGCGGCTTTGCCATCTTGCGCCGTGTTATTGAGAGTACCTGTTTCGAGGGCTATTTGATCACCGTAAATACGTCCAGTGCCGGTATTGTTCAGTGTCTTAGTGGTGAGATGGGTGAGTTCGCCGTCAATCAATCCAGTGTTGGTCAGTGTGTCTCGGATGCTGACCTCGGTTTTCTTGGCACTGATTTTTGCTGTTTGGGTGTTAGTGAGGTTTTTGGCCTCCAGATGTAATGTTTGCCCGGTTTTTATTGTATTGTCGTTGGTGATATTGCCAGCGGTTTTTAGGGATAAATGACCGTTGGCAGTGATATTGCCGGTGTTGTGGAAGTCCTGTTTCAAGGCGATCGCCATATCGCCTTGTGATAATACCTGTCCGATACCACCCAGGGCGCCCGCTTTGATGTTGGCATTTTCCCCCGCAATCAGGGTGCCTTGTTGATTGTCAATGGACAGTTGCTGTGTTTCGTCCTCGATAATGAGCTGTTTGCCACCAGAGATCAGCCCTTGTGTATTATTCAGCGTTTGGCTGACATGAGTTCGCAGGCTGTTGTCTCCCCGTAATTCGCCCTGGGTGTTATCCACTTGTTGAGCTTCAATTATCAGGTTTTGGGCTTCGGTACCTTGGTCAGGGTGATTAGTCTCCCGGTTAATGAGTTCTGCTGTTTTTAGTGTCAGTTGCTGATTACTGTGGATAAAGCCGCCGGTATTGTCGGTTTTTGTCTGGATATTGAGCGTGGCATCCCCAAAGGCTTTGACCTGCCCGCGGCGGTTGTCGAGCTGTTGGGTATTCAGGTGCATGGTGTCTGTTGACAACAATTTACCGTCTTGGTTATCCGTATCGGCTTGCCCGGTGTTGAGGGTGAGTTTTTTACCCTGAATGTGTCCGTGTTGGTTATTCAGTTTGCCGCTGGTAACGGTAGTGTTGTCATCGCCAATAATACGACCCTGTTGGTTGTCCAGTAGCTGCCCGTTGGTGTCAATATTGACGGTTTTCGCTGACTGTAATGCACCATTGTGGTTGGTGAGCTTCTGGCTATGAATGTCCAGTCCACTGTTGCCGGCAATTTTTCCCTTGTTATTGGTGAGAGTTGTGCTGGTAATGTCGGTTTTGCCGTCAGCGGCGATAAAACCGGTAGCGTTATTTAATTCACCGATATCTAGCGTCAAATCTCCCTGGGCAGAGAATTCACCTGATTTATCTTTGTCACCGTTGTTATCCAGGCGTTGGCCTTGGGTATTGAGGTTCAGGTTGCCATCAGAGTGGACGGTGCCTTGTTGGTTGTTGAATGCCTGGGTGATCAGTTTTATCTGTTGGGTGCCAACAATGGTGTCCTGGGTGTTATTCACGGCTTCAGGGTTTAGGGGGGCGATTTTACGACTGGCAATCGTGCCCGCTTGATTATGTAAATCACCACTGGTAATCAGCATATCGTCCTGGCTGTGGATGCCGCCTTTATCACCACTGTTTTTATTAGTCAGGGAATGGCCGTGCGTATCGAGAGTCAGTTTACCTGCGGATTGCAACAGACCGCCGCTGTTATCCGTTTGATTCACCGTTAATGTTAGCGCACCCTTTTCGCTGGCAAGGGTCCCGCCTTGGTTTTTCAGTTCACCGCCAGTAACGAGGGTTGTTCCTATCCCTTTGATAAAACCATCCTGGTTGTCGATTTCTCCGGTGGTGAGGGTTAATGTACCTTGACTGATAACGCCACCGGTTTTGCCGCTTTTGGCGGTGGTCAGTTTTTCTCCGTGAGTATCCAGCGTCATATCGCCGGTAGACTCTATTCGTCCGCCAGTACTGTTAAGTTCTCCACTGTCGAGTTGCAGGTTTTTCTTACTGAATATGGTGCCGGCCAGAT
This sequence comes from Photorhabdus antumapuensis, assembly GCF_020387775.1. Lineage (NCBI taxonomy): Bacteria > Pseudomonadati > Pseudomonadota > Gammaproteobacteria > Enterobacterales > Morganellaceae > Photorhabdus > Photorhabdus antumapuensis. The sequence goes on along the minus strand of NZ_JAHZMK010000044.1, from coordinate 66,897 downwards.
TATTTAATGTCTGTTGATGAGTATCAATGTGAGTTTCATCACCACGGATATAGCCGAGATCATTGGTGAGTTCACCTATAAGCAGTTTTAGGCTGTCCTGTGCGATGATTCCATCAAGTTCACCGCTATCGGTATTCGTCAGTTTTTGCTGTTGGGTATCCAGTTTCAGGCTGGATGTGGATTGTATCAATCCTCTTTGGTTGTTAACCGCCTTCGTTGTTAGATCTGCCTTGCCCTTCGAGAGGATTTTACCACCGATGTTTTTGAGGTCCTGGCTAGTCAGTGTGGTTTCACCTTTTGAGCCTATCACACCAGCAGTGTTATCGATTTCACCGGCTTTTAAGGTCAAGTCACTGCCGCTGCGTATGCCGAAGTCATCTCCGCTTTGCGTATTAGTCAGCTTTTGGCCGTGGGTGTTAAGCCAAAGGGTTGTTTGGGATTTCAGCAAGCCGCCGGTGTTATTCAGTTCACCGGTATTCATGGTGAGTTGCTGATACTGGCTGACCATTTTACCGTCAGTGTTATTAACGGTTCCTGATGATGTCACTTCAAGTTGTTGGCTGGCAGCCACAATTCCCTTATGGTTATTGATGGTACCTGCGGTCATTGTCAGCGTTCCCTGGCTTGATATGCCTTGTTCAGGTTGGCTGTTGCGGTTGATTATTTTACCTTGTCGTCCATCAAGGCGGAGATTTTTACCTGCATGGATAAAGCCAGCTTCATTATTGATGCCTTGAGCGGTCAGGTTGACATTGCCTGTACTGGTTATGCCTCTGTTTTTGCTGCTGTTGATGTTGGTTAACAGACCACCTTGCGTATTGAGTGTCAGGTCACCGGCAGATTTTAGTAAGCCGCGGCTGTTGTCAGTTTGGTTCACCGTTAATGTTAGCGCCCCCTTTTCGCTGGCAAGGGTCCCGCCTTGGTTTTTCAGTTCACCGCCGGTAACGATTGTTGTTCCTATCCCTTTGATAAAACCATCTTGGTTATCGATTTCTCCGGTGGTGAGGGTTAATGTACCTTTACTGATAACGCCTTTGGTATCGCCGCTTTTGGCGGTGGTCAGTTTTTCTCCGTGAGTATTCAGCGTCATATTGCTATCAGACTTTATTAGCCCGCCGGTACTGTCGAGTTTCCCACTGTCGAGTTGCAGGTTTTTCTTACTGAATAGGGTGCCGGTTAGATTGCTTAATGTCTGTTGATGAGTATCAATGTGAGTTTCATCGCCACGGATATAGCCGAGGTCATTGATGAGTTCACCTGTAAGCAGTTTTAGGCTATCCAGTGCGAGGATTCCGTTAAGTTCTCCGCTATCGGTATTCGTCAGTTTTTTCTGTTGGGTATCCAATTTCAGGCTGGATTTGGATTGTATCAATCCGCTTTGGTTATTAACCGCCTTCGTTGTTAGATCTGCCTTGCCCTGTGAGAAGATTTTACCACCGATGTTTTTGAGGTCCTGGCTGGTCAGCAAGGTTTCGCCTTGTGAATCTATCACGCCAGCCGAGTTATCAATTTCACCCGCTTCTAAGGTCAAGTCACTGCCGCTGCGTATGCCGAGGTCATCTCCGCTTTGCGTATTAGTCAGCTTTTGGCCGTGGGTGTTGAGTAAAAGCGTTGTCTTGGATTGCAGCAGACCACCGGCGTTATTCAGTTCGCCGGTATTCAGTGTCAGTTGCTGATTCTGGCTGACCATTTTACCGCCAGTGTTGTTAGCAGTTCCTGTTGATGTCACTTTGAGCTGCTTATCGGAGATGATTCTTCCCTGTTGGTTATCGAGGGTTCCCGCAGTTATTGTTAACTCGCCCAGGCTTGAGATACCCTGTTCAGGTTGGCTGTTACGGTTGGTTATGGTTCCCTTCTGCCCGTCAAGGATTAAGTTTTTATCCGCACGGATCAGGCCAGCTTCATTATTGATACCTTGAGCGGTCAGGCTGACATTGCCCTCACTGATTATGCCACCGGTTTTGCCGCTATTGATGTTGGTCAACAGACCACCTTGCGTATTCAGTATCAGGTCACCGGCGGATTGCAGTAAGCCGTCGCTGTTGTCCGTTTTGTTTACCGTTAATGTCAGTGCACCTGTTTTGCTAGCAAGTGTACCACCTTGGTTTTTCAGTTCACCACCAGTAACGGTCATTGTTCCTGTACCGATAATCACACCGTCTTGGTTGTCAATTTCACCGGTGGTAAGGGTCATTGTCCCTTTACTGATAATGCCACCGGTTTTACCGCTTTTGGTGGTGGTCAGTTTTTTTTCATGTGTGTCCAGCGTCATATCGCCGGTAGACTCTATTCTCCCGCCAGTACTGTTGAGTTCTCCGCTATCGAGTTTTAGATTTTTTTTACTGACTAGGGTGCCAGCCACATTGTTTAGCGCTTGCTGATGGGTGTTAATGTGGGTTTCGTTACCACGGATAGATCCACGGTCATTGATCAGTTTACCGGTAGTCAGTTCCAAAGCCTCTTCCGCGACGATTCCGCCGTGTTTACCGCTATCAGTGTTAGTCAGTTCATGTTGTTGGGTATCTAATTTCAAACTGGCTGCGGATTGTATCTGTCCGCTTTGGTTGTTGACCGCTTGTGTTGTCAGATCGGCTTTTTTCTGCGAGAGGATTTTACCGTCGGTGTTGTTGAGGTTTTGGCTGGTCAGCAAGGTTTCGCCTTGTGAATCTATCACGCCAGCCGAGTTATCAATTTCACCCGCTTCTAAGGTCAGGTCACTGCCGCTGCGTATGCCGAGATCATCCCCGCTTTGCGTATTAGTCAGTTTCTGACCGTGAGTGTTGAGTAAAAGCGTTGTTTTGGATTGCAGCAGACCACCGGCGTTATTCAGTTCGCCGGTATTCAGTGTCAGTTGCTGATGCTGGCTGACTATTTTACCGCTGGTATTATCAACGGTTCCTGTTGATGTCACTTCAAGTTGTTGATTGGCGACCACCGTCCCCTTATGGTTATCGAGGGCTCCTGCGGTTATTGTTAACTCGCCCAGGCTTGATATCCCCTGTTCAGGTTGGCTGTTGCGGTTGGTTATTTTGCCTTGTTGCCCATTCAGAGTCAGGTTTTTATCCGCACGGATCAGGCCCGCTTCATTATTGATACCTTGAGCGGTCAGGTTGACATTGCCTGTACTGATAATGCCACCGGTTTTGCCACTGTTGATGTTGGTCAACAAGCCACCTTGCGTGTCCAGTATCAGGTCACCGGCGGATTGCAATAAGCCGCCGCTGTTGTCAGTTTGGTTCACCGTTAATGTTAGCGCCCCTGTTTTGCTGGTCAGTGTACCACCTTGGTTGTTCAGTTCACCGCCAGTAACGAGGGTTGTGCCTGTCCCTTCGATAAAACCCGCCTGGTTGTCGATTTCTCCGGTGGTGAGGGTCATTGTCCCTTGACTGATAATGCCACCGGTTTTACCGCTTTTGGCGGTGGTCAGTTTTTCTCCGTGCGTGTCCAGTGTCATATCGCCGGCAGACTCTATTCTTCCACCGGTACTGTCTAACTTCCCGCTATCGAGTTTTAGATTTTTCTTACTGGCGATGGTGCCCGCCACATTGTTTAGCGCTTGCTGATGGGTGTTAATGTGGGTTTCATTACCACGGAGAGATCCGCGGTCATTGATCAGTTTACCGGTCGTCAGTTCCAAGGCATCTTCCGCTATGATCCCGCCGTTTTTACCGCTATCAGTGTTAGTCAGTTCATGCTGTTGGGTATCTAATTTCAAACTGGCTGCGGATTGTATCTGTCCGCTTTGGTTGTTGACCGCTTGTGTTGTCAGATCGGCTTTTTTCCGCGAGAGGATTTTACCGTCGGTATTGTTGAGGTTTTGGCTGGTCAGCGTGGTTTCACCTTGTGAATCTATCACGCCCGCGGTGTTATCAATTTCACCGGCTTCCAGTGTCAGAGCACTGCCGCTGCGGATACCGCGTTTTTCTCCGCTCTGTGCGTTAATCAGTTTCTGGCCTTGGGTGTTGAGTGACAGGGTTGTGCCGGATTTCAGCAGGCCACCGGTATTGTCAACTGTCCCGGATGTCACGGTGAGTTGTTTATCCGCTTCTACAGATCCTTGATGGTTATCAATACCACTTGCAGTCAGTGTCAAGTTTCCTGAGCTACGAATACCCTGATTAGGCTGGCTGTTGCGGTTGGTTACGGTTCCCTCCTGCCCGTCAAGGATCAGGTTCTTACCCGCATGGATTAGGCCGGCATCATTGTTAACCCCCTGGGTCGTCAGCTTCATGTTGCCTGTACTGCTGATTATGCCCCGGTCTTTGCCGCTGTGGGTGTTGGTTAGCAGCCCACCTTGCGTATCCAATGTTAGGTCACCGGCGGATTGCAGTAATCCACCGCTGTTGTCAGTTTTGTTTACCGTTAATGTCAGGGAGCTGGTTTTGCTGGCCAGTTTTCCTCGTTGGTTGTGGAGTTCTCCACCCGTTATCGTTGTTGTTCCGGTACCCATGATGGTGCCACCGTGGTTGTCGATCTCGCCTGTCGTTAAGGTGAGCGTTCCTTCACTGATAATGCCATGGGTGTCGCCGCTTTTGGCGGTGGTTAGTTTTTTCCCGTGGGTGTCTAATGTCATGTCGCCATCAGATTTTATTTTTCCACGGGTACTGTCGAGTTCTCCACTGTCAAGTTGCAGATTTTTCTTGCTCTCTATGGTGCCCCTTTGGTTACTTAGCTGCTGTTCATGGGTGTCGAGGTGAATGCTATGACCCCGGATAAAACCCGCGTCATTGGTCAGTTGACCGCTGGAAAGGCGTAATGCGTCTTTGGCAATAATCCCGCCCGTTTTGCCACTGTCGGTATTGGTCAGGGCTTGGTTTTGGGTATCCAACAACAGGCTTGACTCTGATTGTATCTGTCCACGCGTGTTATCTAATGCCTGTGTGGTCAGTTTCGCCCGCTGTTGTGATAAGAGTTGTCCATCGGTATTGTTAACATGACCGGCGTTAAGGGTGGTTTTTCCTTTAGCGGAAATGGTGCCGGCGGTGTTGTTGATATCCCCTGTGCGGAGTTCCAGATTACCGTTGCTTAATATGATGCCTTTTTTGCTCTCTTTTTCGTCATTATTTTTAGTGTCTTTCGTGTTTTTAATATTAGTCAGTTTCTGCCCATGAGTATTCACTATCATGTCACTGTCGGATTGTAACAGACCGTCAGTGTTATCCAGTTCACCACTGTTTAGGGTGAGTTTTTCTCGGGCAATCACCTGTCCTGCGGTGTTAGTGAATTGATGTCCTTTTGTCTGGCTGTCTATTTGCTGGGCCAGTAATAAGCCTTGATGGTTATTCAGCGCCTGACTTTTTGTGGTGAGCGCTGTTTTGGCTTCGATTCGTCCGTCAACGTTTTCAATGTCTTTTCCAATGATCAGTTCTGTGCTGCCACCGGTTGCCGCGATTTTACCCCGGCTGTTATCCAGGGTAGTGGCATCGATTTTCAGGTTACCATTACCTTTAATCTCGCCATTGTGGTTATTCAGCATATTGGCAGTCAGAGACATTTTGTCTTTGCCCTGTTGCTGCATTACGCCACTCTGATGGCTTAATGTGTCTGTTTTTATTGTAATTTTGTCGGCGGTAGTGACTGCTTTCTGGTTCAGTTGCAGGTTGTGGGCTTGTACATCCAGTTCACCATTGGAGAGCAGTTTGCCTCCGTCACCTATCCACTGATGAGCGTTGAGTGACAGTTTACCTTTGCCGGCGAGTTGAATTGTCCCGCCTTCCGTGTTGTTCGCCTCCTGGTGGACGGTTAGGTTCAGGTCATCCCCATTATTGGCGATTTTTCCATGACGGTTGTCCAGATTGCTGGTGGTGATAGCCAGTCGTTTCCCCTCATTGAGAAGGGTCCCGCTGTGGTTATTCAGGTTTTGCGTGTTGAGTACCAGCTCGCCTTTGCCGGTTTGATTAATTTTTCCCTGTTTATTGGATAAGTCTGGGGTCGTTAAGTTGATTTCCCGTGCGACCAGTGTGCCGCCGTCATTGTTAAAGTGGCCGGGTGTTTTAGCTGTAAAGCGGTCAGTGGTGACTGTAGCGTTGGCGGTGCTAATCTCTTGCTGACTGGCAGTGAGTTGAATGTTGTTGGCAGAAGTTTGACTTCCGCTGAGATCAATCTTTTTACTCTGTACTTCCAGAGTATTGGTTGCCAGATTTTTTCCATTGGCCTGAATGTGCTGTTTGGCTGTCAGTGTTAGCGATCCAGGCAGTGTGGCTTTCCCTTTATCATCAATACCGGCAGCCAGGGTGCTGCCGCTGGCGCTCTGTATCGATTCCGCCTTGATTGTGGTATGACTTCGCGCAGCCATCGTGCCACTATTCTCAATCCGGCCATCAACCGTGAGGCGGACTTCGCCGGCGGTGGCGCCGATGTGGCCGGCGTTACGTACCCCTACGCCAAATTCGGTGCCCACCAGCATGATTTTATTGGCGTACATGCCACCCAAAGCTGCTACATCCAGCGTAAATGAGGGATTCTTGCTGCCGTCAGCCGATTTTTTCTCAATGTTCTGGTGAGCCGCATCAACGATATTACGTCCGGTTGTGACTTTCAGATCTTTCGCGTGCAGTTTGCCGTTGATGACCACTGAGCGGGCAATAATTTCGGTGTAATTTTGTTGTGAACTATCCATTCCCAGGTCTTCAATGCGCACTTCTCCCCGGTCAATATCAAAGCCTTTCAGTCGGCCTTGTTCCATCATGGCCTGTCCTGTGGTGAGTGTTGCGCGATGGGCGTTAATGAATCCACAACCGTTGCAGGTGATACCTGCCGGGTTAGCAATAATAACGTTGGCTTTTTGTCCGGCGACTTCAATCCAGCCATTGAGTTGGCTGGCGCTAAGGCTATTCACTTCATTGAGAATAATTTTGGCTTCCGCTTTGGCAAGCCACGGATTTCCTGCCACCATACCGCCCAGTTGAGTTTGGACTGCATTGTGACTGTTGTTAAGGATGACGCCTCGTTTATCGATATCAAATTGGCTGTAGGTATTACGCGAGATGCCCGCGGCGTTAGGGGTTTGAATATCGATTTGGGGCGTGCCGTTTGCACTGTTCAGGATAGTCGGTTGTTGGTTACCCGGTGCTTGTCCGTCGGCCACAATATTGGCTTGCGCTGTTAGGGAGATGCTGCCGGTTGCCAATAACACACTCAGTCGTAACGCCGTCAGTCGACAAAGGCATTGCGGTGATTGCCGACGACTGCGGCGGCGTACCGTACTACCTTGCCCCGAAGCTGCAATATCGGCCACGACCATCAGCATGTTCCGGGCTTTGTTAAAGATAATACGATACAGATGCTTGTTCATTGTTTCTCTCCGCTAACACTGTTTATCTACTACGCTTTGGCAACGTTTGTTATTCTGAATTAGTACTGCCAGTACAAACTGAATCCGGTTGTGACTGATGAGGTTTGAAAGCCATCCGGTTTGGATAGTGGGATACCGGCAAACAGGTCATAGCTCACGCCTTTAAGACTGCCGCGACAGCCCAGAACACCACCCGCCAGATGTTTTCCCAGGCGTTGCTCATTTCCCGGCCCACCAATTTCGCCATAATCCATGCCCATATACAGGGACTGACCATTCAGTGGCGTTTGCCATTCCAGTTCGTTACGGCTGTACCAACCGTGATCTCCATTTAATGTGCGTTCGCCATCAAACCCGCGTACGGTCCAGCGGTTGCCAATTGAAAATTGATCTTGTGGCGTCAACGTTCTGGCGCTTATTTGGCGCAGGTATTGGGTTTTGTAGATGAAGGGCTGAGAAAATAGGGTAAATGGCGCAGCAAGTGCCGCAGAAAACTGGGTTGTTTTAAGTAGGGCAGTTGCTTCACCACGGACCTCTTCTGGTGCGGGTTGAGCGCCAAACCAGCGCGTTCCCTGTTGGTAAGTCACTCCGGCATCCAAGGTTGCACTACCGATGTAGTGACGATGGGATAATCCCAATTTCCAGCCGGCTGTTTCCCGGCGCTGTACGTCGATTTCAAAGTCATTAATGAAACTCTTGGATGTGCGACGATAAATTTCACCGTTAACCGAGGTTTTTTGACTGGCGTTACGATGCAAGGTCCGGCTGAGTTGGACATTCAGGTTTTTACTTTCGCCGCTGTATTTGTCGTCTTTATTTGGCCTGGCTACCTTTTGGTTGTAATCATAATTACTGGCCGTGATGCCCGCCATCCAGTATCCCACCGGTAGGGAGTAGTGGAGGGTGTAGTTTTTGCTGCTGCGACCGGAAGGGGAGTGAATATCGCGCCCACCAGAGATATAAAATAGATCACTCAACGCGAGGGGATTATCCAGATATAAAGTTAATCCGCCTTGGTAACGCCCGGTACTTTTAGAACCTGAATCGTCCAGGTAGCTAGCTAGCCGCCAATGTCTTGATTGACGCCAGTCCAGCACAATGTCGCTTTCTCCTAACTGTTCATTCGGTACAATTTCCATGCTGGCTTGAACGGTAGGAAAACGTTGTAAATTTTCTAATCCCTGCTCAATATCCCGTAAGTCAAGCAGCTCTCCTTCGCGGGGAGGGAATGTGGTTATCCGTTGAATATAATTGCCGCTTTCAGCGGTATAACGGATATGCCCAATTTTGCCCGGCAAAATCATGAGTTTTAATGTCTTGGAATTAAGGTTCTGACTGGGCGCTAATACTCTGCTAGTGACATAGCCATGATTAATTAACCGGTTTTGTATCCGAGTCATTAATATATTAATCCCCTGGGTGCCCAGACATTGGTTTTCTCCCTGTTGGGCTAAACGCTTTAAAGGTAACCAGTGAGGAAAATGTTCCGTGCCTTCAAGGACGACACGCGTAATGGGAAAACAGGGCGTATCGACGGGAAATTTAGAAGGTACTGCTGTTTCAGCAACAGACAGACGAATATCCGCCGGTGGCGGTGCTAATTGAGCTTCCAGCGCTTTCTGACGTTCCTGTTGATTAATGAGTTGCTGGTCTGAAATTTCGGTGGCTTTAACACCTGTAGTAACAATAAGAAAGCTAGTAAAAATAATAACCTTTTTTTGCATTATTCTTTGGCATCCCGCCCGCTTCGTATAATTTTGGGGGCGTATTAGCCATGAATTTGATTTAATAATCAATATGTAAATATTACTTACTGCTAAGATTGAGAAATACGGGATGTTATGAATACCCAATAAAAACAACCGGATAGTATTTTGTTAGAAAATGAGCAATAATAAAAAATACTTTATTAATTAATGAGTTATGTGGATGTTGTCAGATATTCTGATTTAATTCTATATATTGATAAATATGTGATATATATCACCAAGAATATTATTATGTAATTAAAGTTAAAATAACTCAATGAACTATTACTTTGATTATTAAATAATGGGAGAGCTTGTTTCTCTCAGTTAAGATTGGTGATTTTTTATTAGTTACAGCGTGTTTATTCGGCTATGAAATTTCTTGGTAAAGGAGGCTCTGGTAACAATTAAATGTTCCGAGCCATGTCTTAATTCCATCTGCGAAGTGACTGAGATAATGGGATGGTAGAAATAACCGCCGCTATTAGTTTTGATATCAAAATGATTTAGCGAGAAGTTTTCACCTTATTTCTCTTCTTCTTCACTTTCATTTGATTTGCTGTTGGCTGTCAGCAAATAGGGCGATTGTTGCCAGCGGCTTGGGGCTAATTGCAATAAGTTATGTGCCAGAATAAAACCAATTGCTAAAGCGAGTAAGATCATGATTCTGAGCAGGTTAGTGGTGTTGTCCACCTGTTTGGACTCTGTTGCCAATTTGTGGGTATCCAGCGTCAGACGCAGAAAACCTTTTGGCTCATCTTTTCCAGGGATGGGGACGACTATCTGGTAGTTAAAATAGCTGCCTGCTTTTTTACCATCCAGAGATAGACGATCTCGCACCGAGACGTTTTCTCCGCTATGGGCAACTTGTGTTCCATTGTTAAGATAAACACTGGCATCAAGTATGCGACTGTTTGTTGTCAGATGATGCAAATTAGCCAGTATCCGCTCATTATTAAGATCTTTGCTGCCACTCTCCATATAATCAGATAAGCTGAATGCGACTTGTTTTGCCAAGGTTTTTGCCAATTCTTCAAATTGATCCATCTGGGCTTGTTGGTGAGAACGGCTAAAATAAGAAACGCCCTGCATTAAAAATACTAATAAAGCAATGCAAATCAATATAATAGCTGTTTTATGCAGTCGGAATTTTAATTTAGCTTTGATCATGGTTATCTCTTCCAAGCTTTGGTCAACGCAATGTTGCCAGATGCAATACAGAGAGGATAGTTTGAAGCGCAATTTTTTGCTGTCAAATCATGTGGGATTACAGGAGTAGGGATTAATGTCTAATAACCTGGCTTATCACTATTTGCCGGAAGAGGTCCATAAGTGGCCGGGATTACCACTTTCATTAAGTGGTGAAGAGGTTATGCCATTGGATTATCGGGCTGGTGACAGTGGTTGGTTGATATATGGTCGTGGCCTGGATAAACAACGTATTAGTAATTTTCAACATCGGCTTGGCGCTGCTATTGTCATCGTTTCTTCATGGCGTATTGATGACTATCAGGTAGTCCGTATTGCCGGAAATTTGACTGCTCGTATTAAACGGCTAGCTGATGAGTGTCGGTTGGATGTGGTTCCTTTGGGGCAGATCCCACGGTTGCGGTCACCAGGTTTGCTGGTGATGGATATGGATTCAACGGCAATTCAAATTGAATGTATTGATGAAATTGCCCGTTTGGCTGGCGTAGGTGACAAAGTGGCCGAAATTACCGAGCGGGCAATGCAAGGAGAGTTGGATTTTTCTGATAGTCTGCGGGAGCGAGTTGCTCAGTTGGCAGGGGCTGATGCTGATATTCTGCAACAGGTTGTAGAAAATTTACCACTTATGCCGGGGCTGACCAGTCTGGTGCGTAAGTTACAATCCTTTGATTGGCATGTGGCAATCGCATCGGGTGGTTTTACCTATTTTGCTGACCATTTGCGCCAGAATTTACGTTTGGTGGCTGCGGTAGCCAATCAGTTAGAAGTAAAAAATAGCAAGTTGACAGGTAAGGTTATAGGACCAATTGTTGATGCTAAATATAAGGCTGTCACATTGGTGAAACTGGCGAAAAAACTGGATATCCCATTGGAGCAAACTGTCGCGATTGGTGACGGTGCTAATGACTTGAAGATGATCCGCAAAGCAGGGTTAGGTATTGCTTATCATGCCAAACCGAAAGTTTATGCACAGTCGAAAGTGACCATCCGTCATGCTGATCTCATGGGAGTATTGTGTGTGTTAAGTGGCGGTCTTAAACACGAAGAGCGTTAATAGAGTCTTTAGGAGTGCAGAGTGGCGAAAGCAGCAAAGCGGGCATTTGTCTGTAATGAGTGTGGGGCGGATTATCCGCGCTGGCAGGGGCAATGTAGTGCGTGTCATGCTTGGAATACCATTACTGAGGTGCGCTTAGCCGCAGCACCTTCCTCCCGTAATGACCGGTTCAGTGGTTATGCGGGAGATGCTGGTGTTAGCAGGGTTCAGAAATTATCAGAGATTAGTCTGGAAGAACTTCCTCGTTTTTCCACGGGATTTAAAGAGTTTGATCGGGTGCTTGGCGGTGGTGCTGTTCCCGGTAGCGCGATTCTGATTGGCGGTAATCCTGGAGCAGGAAAAAGTACCTTATTGTTGCAGACGATGTGTCAGTTGTCTGCACAGATGAAAACTTTATATGTCACTGGGGAAGAGTCGTTACAGCAGGTTGCAATGCGTGCGCACCGGTTGGGATTGCCGACTGATAATCTGAATATGTTGTCAGAAACCAGCATTGAACAAATTTGTCTGATTGCAGAGCAGGAGCAGCCAAAGTTGATGGTGATTGACTCCATCCAGGTCATGCATATGGCGGATATTCAATCTTCGCCGGGGAGTGTCGCTCAGGTCAGAGAGACTGCCGCTTATCTTACTCGGTTTGCTAAGACTCGTGGTGTTGCCATTGTTATGGTTGGTCATGTGACCAAAGATGGCTCGTTGGCGGGTCCAAAAGTGTTGGAACACTGTATTGACTGCTCAGTGATGCTTGATGGTGAAGCGGATTCCCGCTTTCGCACTTTACGCAGTCATAAAAATCGGTTTGGGGCCGTTAATGAGCTTGGCGTATTTGCCATGACAGAACAAGGATTGCGTGAGGTTAGTAACCCATCAGCGATTTTCCTGAGCCGTGGTGATGAAGTTACCGCTGGCAGTTCTGTCATGGTGGTGTGGGAAGGAACTCGTCCTCTGTTGGTAGAGATTCAAGCGCTGGTGGATCATTCTATGATGACCAATCCACGGCGGGTGGCTGTGGGTTTGGAGCAAAACCGGTTGGCTATTCTGTTGGCTGTCCTTCATCGTCATGGTGGTTTGCAAATGTCCGATCAGGATGTGTTTGTGAATGTTGTGGGTGGCGTTAAGGTAGCGGAAACCAGTGCGGATCTCGCTTTACTGCTCTCTTTAGTCTCCAGTTTTCGGGATCGGCCATTACCCCGTGATTTGGTTGTATTTGGTGAAGTCGGGTTGGCAGGGGAAATCCGTCCTGTTCCCAGTGGGCAGGAACGCATATCCGAAGCCGCTAAACATGGTTTCAAACGGGCGATAGTGCCTTATGCCAATATGCCGAAAAAAACGTTGCCAGGGATGGAAGTTTTTGGTGTGAAAAAGTTGGCGGATGCGTTATCTGTTATGGAAGATTTTGGTTAAGTAGGGAGGATATATGGGGCAATTTGACTACCTGAAAGAAGCGATTAAACAGACTGGTTATACGTTGCAACAGGTTGCCGATGCAAGTGGTATGACCAAAGGTTATCTCAGCCAATTAATTAATGACAAAATTAAAAGTCCCAGCGCCCAAAAATTGGCTGCTCTCCATCACTATCTGAGGTTGCAATATCCTGTGCAAAATAAAACTGTTGGAGTGGTATTCGGCAAGTTCTATCCATTGCATACTGGGCATATCTATCTGATTCAACGAGCCTGTAGTCAGGTGGATGAGTTGCATATTATCCTTTGCCATGACGAGTCTAGAGATCGGGAGCTGTTTATGAGCAGTTCCATGTCTCAGCAACCAACGGTGAGTGATCGTTTGCGTTGGTTGCTTCAAACATTTAAATATCAGAAAAATATTCATATTCATTCTTTTGATGAACAGGGAATTGAAGCTTATCCACATGGTTGGGATGTGTGGAGTGAAGGCATGAAAGCCTTTATGTCAAAAAAAGGCATTAATCCAACTTATATATATTCAAGCGAAACTCAGGATGCTCCCCGATATAAAGAGCATTTAGGAATTGAGACAATTCTTATTGATCCACAGCGCTCGTTTATGAAAATCAGTGGTCGGCATATACGCCAGGACCCATTCCGCCATTGGGAATATATCCCTACGGAAGTGAAACCTTTCTTTGTTCGTACCGTAGCGATTCTTGGTGGAGAATCCAGTGGTAAATCTACGTTAGTTAACAAATTGGCAAATATTTTTAATACGACAAGTGCTTGGGAATATGGTCGTGATTATGTTTTTTCTCATCTGGGGGGAGATGAGATGGCGCTACAATATTCGGATTATGACAAGATTGCATTGGGGCAAGCCCAATATATTGATTTTGCCGTAAAATATGCGAATAAGGTTACATTTATAGATACCGATTTCGTCACTACCCAAGCATTCTGTAAGCGATATGAAGGACGTGAGCACCCGTTTGTTCAGGCATTAATTGATGAATATCGATTTGATTTAGTCATTCTACTGGAAAACAACACTCCTTGGGTTGCTGACGGTTTGCGTAGTCTTGGCAGTGAGCAGGATCGTAAAGCGTTCCAGCAATTGCTGGAGGATATGCTGAAAAATAATAATATTGAATATGTCAATGTGGATTCACCCGATTATGATCAGCGTTTCCTACGTTGTATTGAACTCATTCAGCAACTTTTAGCGGCTAATCCTAAATGACACGTCAGTTGAATCGTTTATAATTAGATTTGTATATAATATTTTATATGATAAATTAATAAATATATATCTAATCACAATATGCATTGTGGCTAGATATTTTTATTTCCTGTAAGTAATAAAATATATAACAGCTATTAATATTTTTGATACTTCTATTGATTATTTATTTCTTGAATAAAAACAAAATTAATAATTAAATACTTCCCAGTTGATTTTTAAATAAAAGTTTTTGTTTTTTTGATTGGTGGGGGAATAAGAGAATTTTGATTTTTTTATTAATAATTTAATGTTCGATGTGTCACTGTTATTATGATAATTAAACATTAGTTTTAACATGTTGTTATGATATTAAGGTGTTTTTATCTATAAAAAATTATTTGTCTGATGTTATTTTTTTATTTGTGCTAACAAGATAATGGCCTGTTGTTAATGAGTAGTTGATAGGAATGGGTTGATCTTGTTTAGTAAAATTTTGATTTTAGCATACAGATAGTCATTTGAAATAGTCACTGGTAGAAATATTGATATACTTTCAATTGAGATATTTCTTATATGATTTTCCCTCGTTTGTGTAATCTTATAATGATGAATATCTGTATTTTTACGGATTGCTCTGGCTGTAAGAGTTACTGATAATGCCAGATTTCTTACACTATTAATTATGCTGAGATAATGAATTTGAATCAAATCGCTACGATTGAAGCCATTGATATTTCATATGGTTTTTCGAACAGTAAAGCTAACCAGAAAATGATTTCAGACATCACTCTTTCTATTTTTCCAGGTGAATTTACTTTGATTAATGGGGATCTCTGTTCAGGAAAAAGTACTTTGCTGGCAATGATTTCTGGGTTATTGCCTCTCGACGGAGGAAAAATATTAATTGCTGATAACGAGCTGGGGAGGTTGAATAACTTCGAATTAGATAGATTCCATTTGATGCATTGTGGTTTTATCTTTCAAAGAATTAATTTATCTAATGAACTTACGGTCTTGGATAATTTGCTATTATCTCTCTCTTGTGGAATCACGGCTTCTCATCAGGAAGCAATAGTCAGGGCAGCTAAGGCCCTCAATATTGTTGGTCTGAAACACAAGAAAGATATCTATCCCAAGGAATTACGTGATAATGAAAAACAACGGGTGGCAATGGCCTGCGCCATTGTGAAAAGCCCTCGGTATTTGTTTGCTGACGAGCCAACCCGTCATCTTAATAATTATGAATGCCAAACAGCTATTGATATCTTAAGTTTTATTGCTCATAACCAAAGAGGTACGGTTGTTGTGGCTTCACAGGATAATAGGCTTATTAAACATGCAGATCGTATTATTACTTTGAAAGAAGGAAAGATTATCCATGATACATATCTTACACATAGCATAATGAATAAGACTATGAGTTTATATCTAAATAATTGAGCGGAAAACGGCCTGTTGCCAGGCCATTTTCAATATGATTATTTGCTGATTTTCTTATATTTAATGCGATGCGGTTCCAGTGCTTCTGCTCCGAGAGTCCGCTTCTTATAGTCTTCGTATTCACTAAAGTTACCTTCAAAGAAAGTGACTTTACCTTCATCTTGATAATCAATGATGTGGGTTGCAATACGGTCAAGGAACCAACGATCGTGGGAAATAACCATTGCACAACCTGGGAACTCCAACAAGGCGTTTTCCAGTGCGCGCAAAGTTTCAATGTCCAGGTCGTTGGTTGGTTCATCGAGCAACAGCATGTTACCGCCGACTTGCAGCAGTTTAGCCAAATGCAGCCGTCCCCTTTCACCACCAGACAGTTCACCGACACGTTTACCTTGATCAACACCTTTGAAGTTAAAACGGCCAACATAGGCGCGACTTGGTAGCTCGAAGTTACCGATACGCATGATATCCTGGCCGCCGGAGATCTCTTCCCAAACGGTTTTCTTATCATCCATGTTGTCACGGAACTGCTCGACAGAAGCGAGTTTGACGGTTTCACCTAACGCTATGGTGCCGGAATCGGGTTGTTCTTGGTTGGAGAGCATCCGGAAAAGCGTAGATTTACCTGCACCGTTAGGCCCGATAATCCCAACAATCGCCCCTTTGGGCAGAGAAAAGTTCAGATTATCAATCAGAACCCGGTCGCCATAGGATTTGGTTAGATTTTCCACTTCCAGAACTTTGTCGCCCAGGCGTGGCCCAGGTGGAATGAACAGTTCGCTGGTTTCGTTACGTTTCTGGTATTCAACGCTATTTAATTCTTCAAAACGGGCCAGACGTGCTTTACCTTTTGCCTGACGGCCTTTCGGATTTTGGCGAACCCATTCCAGCTCTTTCTCAATGGATTTACGGCGTGCGGCTTCGGTTGCGGCTTCTTGAGCCAGACGAGCATCTTTTTGTTCCAGCCATGAAGAGTAGTTACCTTCCCACGGAATGCCTTCACCACGGTCAAGTTCCAGAATCCAGCCAGCAACGTTATCAAGGAAGTAACGGTCATGGGTAATTGCAACAACGGTACCTTCGTAATCGTGCAGGAAGCGTTCTAGCCAGGCGACAGATTCGGCGTCAAGGTGGTTAGTGGGTTCGTCCAGTAGCAGCATGTCAGGTTTTTCTAGCAGTAAACGGCAGATTGCCACACGGCGACGTTCACCCCCGGATAGATGCTCGATTTTTGCATCCCACGGCGGCAGACGCAGGGCATCAGCGGCGCGTTCAAGCTGGTTATCAAGGTTATGACCATCGTGGGACTGAATAATCGCTTCCAGCTCACCTTGCTCTTTAGCCAGTTTGTCAAAATCAGCATCAGGATCAGCATAGGCTGCGTAGACTTCATCCAAACGGGTTAGCGCATGTTTTACCTCGCTAACCGCTTCTTCCACTGCTTCGCGGACAGTTTGTTCAAGGTTTAATTTAGGCTCCTGTGATAGATAGCCAATTTTAATTCCTGGTTGTGGTCGGGCTTCTCCTTCGATATCTTTATCAATGCCGGCCATAATGCGCAGTAAGGTCGATTTACCGGCGCCATTAAGACCAAGAACCCCAATTTTTGCTCCCGGAAAGAAACTCAAGGAGATATTTTTCAGAATGTGACGTTTCGGGGGGACAATTTTACCGACCCGATGCATGGTGTAGACATATTGAGCCACGTTGCTATAAGCCTCGCTATCTCTGATGATGATAATGCCTGTATTGCGAAGCAAGTCGCATGGACAGGGCGCGTTGATACCTGATTATATCCGTTTAGGTTATTGATGTTCATCTGAACACGATTTGTCACAGTTTACCCGATTTAAGTTAATAAACTCTATAACCCAATTGCCCGAATAAGATGATCTTGGGTTGAATTTGTTAAAGTGAATCAATTTATTGGATAAACAACTTACCTGATTCTTATATGTAGTTATATATATCATCATAGGGTAAATTAATGTGGTGATCCGTGGTAGTTATATTATTATGCTGTTTATGCATTCGTAATATTAACCTATTTGATTTGATCTCCGGGAGGAGCGTGATAATGGCTAAATGGCAATGCCTTACGATGGCTATAGGATTGGTTTTTATCTCTGTAGCAGCAAACGCTGATTCTCTGGAAAATCAGCGGCAGAGATATCAGCAGATTAAGCAAGCGTGGAATGTCAGCGATAGGGCTGAAATAGCAAGACTGATGCCAACATTGAAAGACTATCCTCTTTATCCTTATCTGCAATACCGGGAACTGACTCAGGATCTGTCACTTGCCACAGCAACGCAGATCCGTGATTTTATTGATCGTCACCCTAATCTGCCTCCTGCACGTTCTTTATCATCCCGGTTTATCAATGAGCTTGCACGCCGCGAAGACTGGCGCGGGGTACTGGCGTTCACTCCTGCTGCACCGAAATCTATTACAGCCCGTTGCCATTACTATTTTGCTAAATGGGCTACAGGTGAGAAACAGGCTGCCTGGCAAGGAGCGAAAGAAGTTTGGTTGAATGGTCGTTCTTTACCAGACAGTTGCGATAAATTATTTGATGTTTGGCAACAAACAGGCCATTTATCAGTGAAACTGATATTACAGCGTATTAGTCTCGCGTTAAAAGCGGGCAATACGTCACTGGTCGGTTACCTCGCTAAACAGTTACCACAGGGATATAAAAGTATCAGTGAAGGTCTGATTAAGTTGCAGAATGATCCGGTTACCGTAGCGGATTTTGCTGATCATACCGGACCGACTGATTTTAGTCGTGTAGCCACTTTAGCTGCTTTTTCGCGTTTCGCACGTCAAGATCCGGAGCAGGCAAGAGTGATCATCCCATCAATGGTCAAAGTGCAAAAGATGAATGCAAGTGAACATCAGCGATTAAAAGATATTGTTGCCTGGCAGTTAATGGGTGAGGTGAGTGATGAACAGGAAAAGTGGCGTGATGATGCGATCCGCGATAGTCAATCTGTTGCATTGCTTGAGCGTCGTGTTCGTTTGGCGTTGGGCCATGCAGATGAGCGTGGTGTGGCTCAATGGATAAAATTGTTACCGTTGGAGAACCAGAACAAAGAGGAGTGGCGTTATTGGCAAGCCAATATTCTATTAGCTCAGGGTAATAAAAGCGAAGGTGAGGCAATATTGCGTAAACTGGCAGAAGGCCGAGGTTTTTATCCAATGGTTGCTGCGCAGAAACTGAACGTCAGCTATCCGTTGATGATAAATACCGCAAAAAAGCCAGATGCTGCTATTGCTTCAATACCCGAAGTACAGAGAGTAAAAGAGCTGCTGTATTGGCAAATGGATAGTCTTGCTCGCATCGAGTGGAGCTATCTGGTCGCCAGCCAAGATAAATTAAAACAACAGCAACTGGCGCGTTATGCTTTCGATCAAAAATGGGCGGCGCTTAGTGTACAGGCGACAATAACCGGGAAAATGTGGGACTACCTTGAAGAGCGTTTTCCATTGGCATGGCGGCGGGAATTTAGTCACTTCACTGCAAATAAAGGCATTTCTCAAAGTTATGCCATGGCGATAGCCCGTCAGGAAAGTGCTTGGAATCCGCAAGCTAATTCGCCTGTTGGGGCAATTGGGTTGATGCAGGTGATGCCAAAAACGGCAGAGGATATGGCTAAACAAAATGGTATTCAGGGATATGTAAACAGTAGCCAACTTATAAACCCGCTGACGAATATCGAAATCGGTACTGCTTATCTCGAATCGGTTTATCAGCGCTTTGGTAATAATCGGATACTTGCCAGCGCTGCCTATAATGCCGGGCCAACTCGTGTAGATCGCTGGTTATCTAACAGTGGTGGACGGCTGGATGCGATAGCCTTTATTGAAAGCATTCCATTTTCTGAAACCCGCAATTATGTCAAAAATGTTTTGGTTTATGATGTTTTCTACAGTCATTTCATGGGCAAATCATCAAATGTGTTGACTAACGCAGAATGGCAAAGGCGTTATTGATTTATAGGAAACTATGTTATGCTGCTGTACTAGTTAAATAGTATGATGACTGATTAATTATGACGACAAATCATCTGACAGACCCGGCACTTTCGCCGCAAGATCATGAAGATTGGCAATGTTTCGTGATATTACTCCAACAGGCTTTTGCTGAAAATCTACAGCATCCGATTTTGCAGTTATTATTGACACCTGATGAACGGACAGCACTGGCTACCAGGGTACGCATTATCAAGGAGTTGATGAGTGGAAAAATGAGTCAACGTGAGCTGAAAAATGAACTTGGGGTAGGTATTGCGACGATTACGCGTGGTTCTAATAGCCTGAAATTTGCCTCAAACGATGTGAAGGCTTGGTTGGAACAGCAATTACTGCAATAGCAGGCCGCCAATTGCGGCCTAGGCGGAATGCTTGTTTAACGGGCGTTCAGCTCTTTATAAATTTCATGATGTACAGGCACTAAAGCCAATATCAGAGCTTGGTGGTACACACTGGTACGAGTCAGGATGCCATCAGTGAAAAAGCCAATTGCACCATCTTTCTGCTTGATGTTATCAATGCCTGTCAGGTAAGCCATTTCATGGCCTAATTCCCGACCTTCGCGGATACCATCAAGAATTTTTTCTGGTAGCATCAGGCTGGCTGAACGAGATTCTCCGCGAATTTGCTGATATTCCACGACCATCCAGGCAAATGTCATATCGTCTTCAATACCCGCTTCCACACCTACCCAAAAGTCTGCTTCAGGGCGAACTTGTCTGGCAGCCATGACACGCTGGCGGGCGCCAGTGCGGGTTTCCGTGTTACCAATAGGCTGTTGTGGGACGCTACTGTCTACATTGATATCTTCGATCCGATAAGTACCTGGCCCAAAAACATCATCAAAAGCGAGACTAATGGCTTTAATTTTTGCAGGGTTGGTGGTTGCAGCAATAACGTGATACATAATAGATGAGTTATCCTTTGAACGAGTATTTACGCAGTATAACGGAAAATGAAAATGTTACAGGTATATCTTGTTCGTCATGGGGAGTCTGAATGGAACGCAGCACGTCGTATTCAGGGACAATCCGACAGCCCTTTGACTGAAACAGGCGAACATCAAGCCAGATTAGTGGCGCAAAGAGTAAAAGCTGAAAGTATTACCCATATTATTACCAGTGACCTTGGACGTACACGCCGAACGGCGGAAATTATTGCTGAGGTTTGTGGTTGTGAAATTATTCTGGAGCCACGTTTGCGCGAGTTGCATATGGGGGTGCTTGAACGCAGAAATATTGATTCATTAACATCGGAAGAAGAGAACTGGCGTAAGAAAGTCCTTGATGGCACACCTGGGGGACGTATCCCCAAAGGCGAATCTATGGATGAACTGGCTGTGCGTATGAGGGCTGCGCTGGAAAACTGTCGTAATCTGCCTGTTGGTAGCCGGCCCTTGTTAGTCAGTCATGGCATCGCTTTGGGATGTTTGGTTGGCACAATATTGGGATTGCCCGCACATGCTGAACGTCGTCTTCGCCTGCGAAATTGCTCTCTGTCCAGAGTGGATTATCAGCACAGTCCGTGGCTAGCGTCGGGCTGGATTGTAGAAACGGCAGGCGATATCACACATTTGGATACGCCCGCACTGGATGAATTACAACGTTAATGCTGGATAGGAATGAGATACTGAAATTCGATGATATGATTCGCCGCTTCCTTTTCTCTATCATTGGTATTGGTAAGATAATATCGTTCGATGTCGTATCCCTTCCTACGTGTCAGGTTTAGCATTGGCAGGCAAATACCATAGACGGTAAACAGGAAATCCTGTAAGCCATCTTTGGTACCGTAGTAACTAAATGAGACGTATTCTCCAGCCGGTAATGTCACAGGTTGGCTGCCTGCCACATCAAACTGGGCATATTGGGGTTCTACCGCTGTTGTATACAATACGGTTTGTTCATCTTCTTTTTCTGGATTGGGAGTCGCATGATGAAGGCCATAAAGTACAGGAGGTAACACTTCTGCATTTTGCAGATAGTATGTCCAGAAATTGTGGCGCATTTCAGTACAAAAATTAGACCATTGTTCCAGCGTATAGGAACAGGTCTGTTCTATACCCACCAGTGGCTGTTCCTTTAGTGTGAGATAGGTTGCTTCGGGAATATACCTTTTATCCAGCAATATGGGCGGGCAAATACCCGTGGCGCACCATTCCTCACTGAGTCGATAAAGTGCTGGTGTTTTATTGAATTGTTTTTTAAATGCGCGAGTGAAAGTTTGTTGGGAGTCAAACTGGTACTGTAAAGCAATATCCAGAATAGGGCGGCTGGTTAAACGCAAAGCAACGGCTGCCCGCGATAACCTTCTGGCACGGATATAGGAGCCAATAGCCTGGCCGGTAATGTCTTTAAACATACGTTGCAGGTGCCATTTAGAATAACCTGCTTTAGCTGCAACATTATTGAGTGATAATGGTTGATCCAGATGATTATCTAGCCAACGTAATAAATCACGAATGATGCCGGTTTGATCCATACATCTCCTTAGTCATTAAGACCAGAAAGAACAACATAAGAACCTATACTACTAGGCTATTTTGTTTGCCACTTGAACAGCCCCACAGAGTGGTAGAACGAATTATTCCTTGTGTATCGTATGTCTGCTCTGATTTCTGCGTAATGTTCGTGTTCATAATTTGTTGACAAGCGTGGCATTCAACAATAACTCTACTGGATATAAGCACTAAGTGTAAAACAAGTCTTATATTTACAATAGGATACTTATTCGTATTATTATTTCACTCATTACTTTGTGAAATTATATTAATGATTAATTGTTCCTATTGATGATATTACCGTTATGTTTGGTATCTTGGCGGTGAAATTTTACGCTGAATTAATTAAGGCATGAGACTATATATGTTAAAAATCATAAAGATACTCGTAGCAACAACATTGTCGTGCCTATCTGTGGCGGCTCTGGCTGAAGAGATTGGCTCGGTGGATACTGTTTTTAAATTTATCGGGCCTGATCACAAAATTGTCGTGGAAGCGTTTGATGATCCTGATGTTAAAAATGTGACTTGCTACCTGAGCAGGGCAAAAACAGGCGGAATAAAAGGGGGTTTAGGACTTGCGGAAGATACTTCTGATGCTGCTATTTCTTGTCAGCAGATTGGAGAGATTGAACTAACAGACAAGATTAAAAAGAGTAGCAAAAAAGGTCAGGTGGTTTTCCAGAAACGAACCTCACTGGTGTTTAAAAAACTTCAAGTCGTTCGCTTCTATGATGCAAGCCGTAATGCATTAGTCTATCTGACATATTCCGATAAGATGATCGATGGTTCACCGAAGAATGCGATCAGTGCTGTACCTATTATGCCGTGGAAGACAGTGGAAAATTGAGGGGCAGGATGGGTTCCTACAGGGATATCCCATCCTGTCATTTTTAGAGGCTTACCGATAGTTCAAGTTAGGCTTCCAAATCACCACAGAAACGATAGCCTTCACCGTGAATGGTGGCGATAATTTCTATCGTATCTGGCGTCGATTCAAAATGTTTACGGATACGACGAATCGTTACATCAACAGTACGGTCATGAGGTTTCAATTCACGACCTGTCATCTTTTTCAGTAAATCTGCGCGCGTTTGGATTTTGCCTGGATTTTCACAGAAATGAAGCATGGCGCGGAACTCGCTGCGTGGCAATTTATACGGTTCACCAGCCGGGCTGATCAGAGAACGGCTATTGATATCTAATTCCCAACCGTTGAATTTATAACTCTCAACCTGGCGACGTTCCTCGCTGACATTACTCAGATTCATGGTACGAGAAAGTAGGTTGCGGGCGCGAATAGTCAATTCACGCGGGTTAAATGGTTTGGTGATGTAATCATCTGCACCGATTTCCAAGCCAAGGATTTTGTCTACTTCGTTATCACGGCCAGTCAGGAACATCAAGGCAACATTTGCTTGCTCACGCAGTTCGCGGGCAAGTAACAAGCCATTTTTGCCTGGAAGGTTAATATCCATAATTACCAGGTTAATGTCGTTGTTTGACAGAATATGGTGCATTTCTGAACCATCGGTGGCTTCATAAACTATGTACCCTTCAGCTTCGAAAATGCTTTTTAGGGTATTGCGAGTGACAATTTCGTCTTCAACAATCAAAATGTGCGGGGTTTGCATGGTTGCTACCTAGAATCGCTTAAAAATAAATCAGAATGATTCAAACTACTCTTATCTCAGGATATTTACTGGTTATTATTTGTCATCACTGAAATTATAGTTTAAATCAGTAATAACATTTATTGATATGTTTTACACTGAAAGTAAAAGTTGCTTTTCCTTTGGTGGGTATGTACCCAAAAAACTGGTTAAACAGTGTTATGTTAGTCCATTAACAGCAATATAACAGCTTGCAATGCATTTACCATCTAAAAAAACTACCTTTTATTGACGTACATCAAAATTGATTGTAGCACGTTAATATTATTTATATTGGTTATTTTATACCTTGTATTCTGTCATGCAAATGACAAATTCTTGTTAACGCACAGAGTGGTTTTGTACGAAAAATAATCCCCCATGAGCTTGGTGGTGAATAAAAATAACTAATTTTTACGAAAAGATAAAATATATTGTTAATTTTGTTAAAAATGGATTTAACAACTAAAAGATTGGGTTCAGTAAGAAATATTTGTTTGTCTTTATGACCATGAAATGAATTATTCCAATGTTAAAAATATCAAAAGCATAAGGTTATTTAGAGAAAACGTTTGACTTTGCGCACAAATTCATTTAACCAATATAGGGTCGAACCCATTAAATGACAGGCAGGAACCTATGCGAACTATCAGCCTGAAAACCACAATTATTACCACCACCGGAACCACAGGTTACGGGGCGGGCTGACGCATATATAAAACAGAGAAAAAAGCCCGCATCCAAATCAGATGCGGGCTTTTTTTTGGCGCGGAATCAGGAGAAAAATGTTAATGCGAGTGCTTAAATTTGGAGGAACTTCGGTCGCTAATTACCAGCGTGTATTGAGCGTTGCCGATATTGCAGAAAAAAAACTTTCTCAAGGAGGGGCTGCGTTGGTGCTTTCTGCTCCGGCAAAAATTACCAATCATTTAGTGGCGATGATTGAGAAAACGGTAGCTGGGCAAGAGATCATTACCCATATGCACGATGCTGAGCAGATCTTTATTGATTTATTACAGGGGGTGGCACAGGTACAACCCGGTTTTGCTTATGAACGGTTAAAAATGATGGTTGAGCAAGAATTTGCTCAATTGAAACAGGTTCTGCATGGTATTTCGTTACTGGGCCAATGTCCGGACAGCATTAGCGCTTCCCTGATTTGTCGTGGGGAAAAACTCTCTGTCGCAATTATGGAATCTGTATTGCAGGCGCGTGGTCACAAGGTCACGGTGATTGATCCGGTAGAAAATTTGTTGGCACAAGGTCATTACCTTGAATCTACGGTAGATATCAACGAGTCTACGAAGCGCATTGCTGCTCTGAATATTCCTGATGATCATATTGTCCTGATGGCTGGATTTACGGCTGGAAATGATAAAGGGGAGCTGGTTGTCTTGGGGCGTAATGGTTCTGACTATTCTGCTGCGGTTTTGGCGGCTTGTTTGCGGGCTACATGTTGTGAAATCTGGACTGATGTGGATGGGGTTTATACCTGTGATCCCAGAGTTGTGCCGGATGCACGGTTATTAAAAGGCATGTCCTATCAGGAAGCGATGGAACTCTCTTATTTCGGCGCCAAGGTATTGCATCCACGGACCATTGCTCCAATTGCTCAATTTCAGATCCCTTGTTTGATTAAAAATACCGCCAATCCAGATGCACCGGGAACACTGATTGGTGACGGGCAGAAAGATGAAAGTACGCCGGTAAAAGGGATTACCAACCTGAGCAATATGGCAATGATTAATGTATCAGGCCCTGGTATGAAGGGGATGGTTGGTATGGCGGCAAGGGTATTTGCTGTTATGTCCCGCAAAGGGATCTCTGTTGTGCTGATTACTCAGTCATCTTCAGAATACAGCATCAGCTTCTGTGTCCCTCAACGTGAATTGGAACGTGCGCGTCAGGCGCTGAGTGAAGAATTCTATCTTGAACTGAAAGAGGGAGTTCTTGATCCTTTGGATGTGATGGAAAATCTTTCCATTATCTCTGTTGTTGGCGATGGTATGCGTACCCTGCGTGGCATCTCTGCCCGTTTCTTCTCTGCATTGGCGCGCGGTAATATCAATATTGTTGCCATCGCACAGGGATCTTCTGAACGTTCTATCTCGGCGGTTATCGATAATGAAGTGGCAACGACAGCTGTTCGTTTGTGCCATCAGATGTTATTTAATACCGATCAGGTGATCGAAGTTTTTGTTGTCGGCGTTGGGGGAGTTGGTAGCGTTTTGATTGAGCAGATCCGTCGTCAACAAACTTGGTTGAAGCAAAAGCACATTGATTTGCGGGTATGTGGTATTGCTAATTCACGGGCTATGTTGACGAACATGAGAGGTATTTGCCTTGATAATTGGCAGCAATGTTTATCAGAGGCCAAAGAACCTTTTAGTTTGAGCCGTCTGATCCGTTTGGAGAAAGAGTACCATTTGCTGAACCCGGTGATAGTGGATTGTACCTCTAATCAGCAAATTGCTGATCAATACGCTAGCTTCCTGAGTGATGGTTTTAATGTGGTCACGCCGAATAAAAAAGCCAATACTTCGTCAATGGCTTATTATCATCAGATCCGTAGGGCGGCAGAAAAATCTAAACGTAAATTTCTGTATGACACTAACGTAGGCGCTGGTCTGCCTGTTATTGAGAACTTACAAAACTTGCTTAATGCGGGTGATGAACTGGTTCAGTTCAATGGCATTCTTTCCGGTTCTCTCTCTTTTATTTTCGGTATGCTGGATGAAGGAATGTCATTATCTCAGGCGACGTTACTGGCAAAAGAGAAAGGCTATACCGAACCCGATCCGCGTGATGATCTGTCCGGTATGGATGTTGCCCGTAAGCTGTTGATCCTCGCTCGTGAATCAGGTTATGAACTTGAACTGGATGATATTGATGTAGAACCTGTGTTACCAGCCTCCTTTGATAACAAAGGGGACGTGGATGCTTTCCTTGAACGTTTACCCTCTCTTGATCAGGTTTTCAACCAGCGTGTGGCAGAAGCAAAAGAACAAGGGAAAGTGTTGCGCTATATTGGCATGATTGGAGATGGCTGTTGTAGAGTGAAAATCGTGGCAGTAGACAGCAATGATCCGCTTTATAAAGTCAAAAATGGCGAAAATGCGTTGGCATTCTACACGCGTTACTATCAGCCTATACCACTGGTACTGAGGGGATACGGAGCGGGAAATGATGTTACTGCCGCAGGTGTTTTCGCAGATATGCTGCGTACTTTGTCCTGGAAACAGGGAGTTTAATTGTGATTAGAGTCTATGCGCCTGCATCTATTGGCAATGTCAGTGTTGGGTTTGATGTACTGGGCGCCGCGGTCTCTCCAGTTAATGGTGCTTTATTAGGTGACTGCGTTACTGTCCGGGCAGCGAAGAGTTTCAGTTTGCGTAATGAAGGGCAGTTTGTGGGGAAGTTACCTGAGAAGCTGGAGCACAACATCGTTTACCAATGCTGGCAATTATTCTGCCAGCGTTTGGGCAAACAATTACCTGTGGAGATGATGCTGGAAAAAAATATGCCAATTGGTTCTGGCCTTGGCTCCAGCGCTTGTTCTGTTGTTGCAGGTTTAATGGCACTGAACGAGTTTGCAGGTCTCCCATTTAATGAAAGCCAACTACTGGCAATGATGGGGCAACTGGAAGGACGTATTTCCGGCAGTATTCACTATGATAATGTCGCTCCATGTTATCTCGGTGGTTTGCAACTGATTATGGAACAAGGGGATATTATCTGTCAGCCAGTACCTTCGTTTGATGAATGGTTATGGGTGATGGCCTATCCGGGTATCAAAGTTTCTACCGCAGAAGCCAGAGCAATTTTACCTGTAAAATATTTGAAGCAGGATGTTATCGATCATGGACGTTTTCTTGCTGGTTTTATTCATGCCTGTCATACACGGCAACCAGAGCTGGCAGCCAGATTGATGAAAGATGTGGTTGCGGAACCGTATCGTACCCAACTGTTACCGGGTTTTGCCAAGGCGCGTGAAACAGCAAAACGGGTAGGGGCATTGGCGTGTGGTATTTCTGGTTCTGGCCCGACATTGTTCTCCATTTGTAATGATATGGCTACCGCAGAGGAAATGGCTGAGTGGCTGCAACAGCATTATGTTCAGAATGATGAAGGTTTTGTACACATTTGCCGTCTGGATCTCGCAGGCGCACGACAAATAGGGTAACTAATGAAACTGTATAACTTGAAAGACAACAGCGAGCAGGTGAGTTTTGCGCAAGCAGTCAAACAGGGGTTAGGCAAACAGCAAGGGCTTTTCTTTCCGCAAGATTTACCCGAATTCAGTCGTGAAGAAATTGACCAACTGTTGAAACTGGATTTTGTCACCCGCAGCGGTCGCATTCTTTCAGCATTTATTGGTGATGAAATTCCGCCAGAGCAATTGGCGACCCGAGTTGAGAGCGCTTTTACTTTTCCGGCACCTGTGGCAAAAGTGGAAAACGAGGTTGCAACGCTAGAATTATTCCACGGCCCGACTTTGGCGTTTAAGGATTTTGGTGGCCGTTTTATGGCGCAAATGTTGGCACAAGTTGCTGGTGAACAGCCAGTAACTATCCTGACTGCGACTTCCGGCGATACAGGGGCAGCAGTAGCCCACGCCTTTTATGGGCTGAATAATGTACAAGTGGTAATCCTCTACCCACAGGGCAAAATCAGCCCGTTACAGGAGAAACTGTTCTGTACATTGGGCGGTAATATTCACACGGTGGCGATTGATGGCGATTTCGATGATTGTCAGGCATTGGTTAAACAGGCGTTTGATGATCAAGAGTTGAAACAAGCTCTGTATCTCAATTCAGCCAATTCAATTAACATCAGCCGTTTGTTAGCGCAAATTTGCTATTACTTTGAAGCGGTTGCTCAGTTACCAGAAGATAAGCGCGAACAACTGGTTATCTCTGTACCGAGTGGGAATTTTGGTGATTTGACCGCGGGTTTATTGGCAAAATCAATGGGATTACCGGTAAAACGCTTTATTGCTGCTACTAATGTTAACGATACGGTTCCACGTTATCTAGAGGATGGAAAATGGTTGCCTCATCGGACCGTTGCCACGCTTTCCAACGCAATGGATGTGAGTCAGCCAAACAACTGGCCACGTATTGAAGAACTGTTCCACCGTAAATCCTGGCCGTTGAGTGAATTGGGATATGGTGTAGTTAGTGATGAAGTGACTAAAGAGACCGTTAAGGAACTGGCTAAACTGGGTTATATCTCTGAACCTCATGCAGCGGTTGCTTATCGTGTTCTGCGTGATCAATTACAAGAAAATGAATACGGATTATTTCTCGGTACGGCTCATCCAGCAAAATTTAAAGAGAGTGTGGAACAGATTTTGGGTGAGGAATTACCATTGCCCAAAGCGTTGGCTGAACGGGCTGATTTAGATTTGTTATCCCATCATTTACCAGCAGATTTTGCTAAATTGCGATCTTTTTTGATGGAAAGAACACCTAAATCATCATGAAAATAGGCGCCGCACAGATTATGCGGCGTATATTATTGATAATAAGGTCTTAATGTTGTTCAGGGCGTTTAAATACCAGTTCATTCCCTTTGGATAACGATTCATCGAAAGCGTAGCCATCCAGATTAAACTCCACCAGACGGTCAGTTTGCGTTAACTGATTCTGAATAATAAACCGGCTCATCAGTCCACGGGCTTTTTTTGCATAAAAACTAATGATTTTATACTTACCATTTTTCTCATCGAGAAATACAGGTTTGATAATTTTACCGGCTAATTTTTTCGTATTCACGGATTTGAAATATTCATCAGAAGCCAGATTAACCAACACATTATCACCTTGTTGTTCCAGAGCATCATTGAGCTTTTCTGTGATCAGATCTCCCCAGAAAGCGTAGAGATCTTTACCGCGTTTATTTTCCAGTTTGATCCCCATTTCCAGCCGATAAGGTTGCATCAGATCCAAAGGACGGAGCACACCATAAAGGCCAGACAAGATCCTCAGATGCTCCTGAGCAAAATTAAAATCCTTATCGGAGAAAGTTTCAGCTTGCATACCAGTATAAACATCACCTTTAAATGCCAGGATAGCCTGACGGGCATTTTCTGGAGTGAAATCAGTATGCCATTCGCCAAAACGGGCTGCGTTTAAGCCAGCAAGTTTATCGCTGATACCCATCAAACTCGCAATTTGGGCAGGTGCCAGTTCGCGGCAAATATTGATTAACTGCTTTGATTGGTCGAGTAATTCTGGTTGGCTATATTCTGCCGTGGTAAGCGGGCTTTCATAATCAAGGGTTTTTGCAGGTGAAATAGTAATAAGCATAATATCGTCCCGGTTGTTCAGATGAAGTTACTTTAACAAAAGATAGGATAATAAAGAATTAATAATGACGATAGTAGAAACTGTGTACGTGATATCTGTCGGGTGACAAGCTGATAATTTTGCACTCCATTTTATTAATCTACACTGCCCTTAACATTAAAAACATTTAAATAATTTATAAAGGTATATTTTAATTTAAATTTAGATATAAATTTAAATTAAGTTTTTGTGGATTATTTAAATATCAGCTTTTGTGCGTTTGATCAATTTTTTTTGAATTGTAATATAGTAATTATTCTAAAAGTAAGCGGCTATATTATATTTACAATTTCTTATTTGATTGAAATCGATTGGATAAATAAAATATAAGTGGGATAAGATATGGAGAATAAAAATAGGCTATTATCCTCTGATATAATATCTATCTTTGGCACAGGAATAAGTGAAATAGCGCTTCTTTCACTTGTATATTCAATTACCAAGTCGGAGATAGATACGTCTTTAATGGTATCTGTAAGGTTAACAGCGAGTATATTAGTTTTTGTGGTTATTGGTGGGCTAACTGCTCGGTTTAATATGCGGGCTATTTGTATTTTTTCGGATTTCTTCCGGGCAGTAACAATATTTCTTGCTGTGTTTGTCAATAATATATATTTATTATTTTTCATATCTTTTCTTCTGTCATTTTTTTCAGGTTTGAATATATCGATAAGATCAGTGGCATACCAAGTATTTGTTAGCTCAGAAGAAAGAGTTGCTTTTATATCAAAGCAACAATTCTATTATGGATTGCTCTCTATATCTTCTCCATTGATAGCGGGTTTTTTGATAAATATGATTTCAATACGCTCTTTATTTATTATTGAATCAATGTGTTTTATTTTATCAATTATATTTCTCTTTTTTATCGGCGATTGGGGAACTAAAATAAAGGAAAAAGATATTTCTATGAAATATGGTGGCTTAGAATATATTATCAAGAATAATACGCAGAGAAATATATTATTATTCAGGATAAGTATTTTAACTGCCATGGTGTCATATCAAGTGATTTCGACCTATATAGTGACTTCTAACTATACAACAATTGCCTCTTTATTTAGTGGATTATATTCGTTTTCTTTTTCTGATTTGATTGCTTATTTTTCCTTTTTAGCTTCTGTTTCAATGTTATTTGGGTCTTATTTATCTGGTCGCTATTTTACTATAAGTAGAATAAAAAAATCTTTCTTTCTTGGTTCTCTATTGATTGCGATTGGGAGTATTCTTTGGGCTATGCCTTTATCAAAAATTGTCCTGTTATACTATACTCTGGGAACCATGCTTATTTTTATCGGACTTTCTTTTTTAAGGATATCTCTCTATACATCAGGGCAAGAGCTGACTCCAGAAAAATATTTTGCGAGAATAATATCGTCTTCAGATGCAATTTCAAGAAGTTACCAGTCAGCCTTTGGTATTATAATAATATGGTTAATCCCTTTGCTAGGAAGTAGTATTTTATTTGTCTTTTTTGCAATGTGTTCTTTGAGCTCAGTTTTTGTTGCAAAGAAAATAAGTGCTGATGTTGAGAATAAACTAACATTAAAGTAATTTATTTTGTATGAAATTATGGGTAATGGTTTCAATTTACTGAATTTTTATCATCTGTGATGAGATCCTTAAACCAAGAAACTTTACTAGCGGGGAGTCTGTAATGATGCCCTAAAGTTTGAAGGATTTGCCATCGAAAACATTTGTAAATCAACCAAACATCCTCAATTGTTTTTACCGCCTTGCAGCAAGGTCTTACCGTGTTATCATCAAAGGATGGCTCAGAAACAATGCCACAATTTCACGCATAACGATGAGATATGACAAAATGACCGATAAACTAACCTCCCTGCGTAAACTGACAACAGTAGTGGCAGATACCGGGGATATTGCGGCGATGAAACTTTATCAGCCACAAGATGCGACAACTAACCCATCTCTGATCCTTAACGCTGCCCAGATTCCTGAATACCGTAAATTAATTGATGAAGCAATTGCGTGGTCGCGTGAACAGAGCGATTCCCATGAGCAGCAAATTATGGATGCTAGCGATAAATTGGCGGTGAATATTGGTTTGGAGATTCTGAAACTGATCCCTGGCCGTATTTCGACAGAAGTTGATGCCCGTTTGTCTTATGACACCGAACGCAGTGTTGCTAAAGCTAAGCGCCTGATTAAGTTGTATAACGAGGCAGGTATTAGCAATGATCGGATTCTGATCAAATTGGCTTCAACCTGGCAGGGTATCCGCGCGGCTGAGCAGCTAGAAAAAGAAGGGATTAACTGTAACCTGACACTACTGTTCTCTTTTGCTCAGGCACGTGCTTGTGCGGAAGCCGGAGTTTATCTGATTTCGCCATTCGTTGGTCGTATCCTTGACTGGCATAAAGCGAACAGCGAGCAGAAAGAGTTCGCTCCACACGAAGATCCCGGCGTCATTTCTGTGACTGAAATCTACCAATACTATAAACAACATGGCTATGACACGGTGGTTATGGGAGCAAGTTTCCGTAACGCGGGTGAGATCTTGGAATTGGCGGGTTGTGACCGTTTAACTATTGCGCCTGCACTGTTGAAAGAGCTGTCTGAATCTCAGGGGGAAATTGAACATAAACTGAGTTATGCCGGTGAAATTAAAACGCGTCCAGAGCCATTGAATGAAGCCCAGTTCTACTGGGAACATCATCAGGATGCAATGGCAACAGAAAAACTGGCGGATGGTATCCGTAAATTTGCTATTGATCAGGGCAAACTTGAGAAGATGATCGCTGATCTGCTGTAATGATAGGCCATAAGCTATTCTTTTAGCGTTAAAGGCGGCATAATTAGCCGCCTTTTTGCTATCAGTTAATTGAGGTTTGTATGAATGAATTGCGTATTGGCTTGGTATCCGTCTCTGATCGTGCATCGAGTGGTGTTTATCAGGACAAAGGGATTCCGACATTAGCAGAGTGGCTGAAAAGTGCGATTACCACCCCTTTTCAGATAGAGACTCGTCTGATCCCGGATGAGCAGATCATCATTGAACAAACCTTGTGTGAGCTAGTGGATGAAATCGGCTGTCATCTGGTTTTGACCACCGGTGGAACTGGTCCCGCACGTCGGGATGTGACCCCTGATGCCACATTAGCGGTTGCAGACCGTGAAATGCCGGGATATGGCGAGCAGATGCGTCAGATTAGTTTGCAATTTGTTCCAACGGCAATTTTATCTCGTCAGGTTGGCGTTATCCGCAAGCAAGCTCTTATTTTAAATTTGCCAGGGCAACCAAAAGCAATTGCGGAAACGCTGGAAGGCTTGAAAGACGAAAATGGTAAAGTTCTGGTATCCGGTATTTTTGCCAGCGTGCCATATTGTATTCAATTGTTGGATGGCCCATATGTGGAAACCGATGATAAGGTAGTCGCGGCTTTTAGGCCGAAGAGTGCTCGGCGTTGAATGAATTTATCGAATTAATGGTTCCCTAAATGTGCCCACTAATAATGATTTCGTAAGAAACGTCGGCCTTTTGTGACAGCCACAATGCCTTTAGGATCATCGTCGTTAGCCGATGTACTTAAACTCGTAAATGCAATAATGACCAGTGTAAAGAGTAAGGTATAGAGCATTTGATCCATAAATGGCATCGAAAATGGCATAAATTTCAGGAATAAGGCAAAAGGTATTGATAAAACCACACCAATTATTGCCCCCTTACTGGTTGTTTTTTTCCAGAATAAGCCAAGTAAAAACACGGCTAAAATACTTGGTCTGACAAGGCCGATATATTCCTGAATATATTGGAATGCTTGGTTAATGCCACCAAGCATTGGCGCGACAAAACAGGCGATGGCAAATAAAATAGCTCTATTGGGATAGGTATTTAGTGTAATCGTTTACATTTGCGTGATTAATATCTCAGATTGGTGTTGATGCCCGCTGTTAAACTGTGTCCAGCCTGAGTGTGAATAAAAATTTTTACCATGGGTGTTGAAAAATATAAATCAAAGTAGAGACTGCTATGCCCAAGATTACGTTCAATCCTGTTGAACATCCCCATCGTCGTTATAATCCGCTAACCGGGCAATGGGTTTTGGTCTCTCCTCATCGGGTGAAGCGGCCGTGGCGTGGGCAGGATGAGCAGCCATTGATAGATAATATTCCTAACTATGATGAGCAATGTTTTCTTTGCCCATCAAATACACGTATTTCCGGTGATAAAAATCCTGCTTACCAAGGAAATTACGTTTTCAATAATGATTTTTCAGCCTTAATACCAGATTCACCTGAGGTGCCCCAACCGTCTCACCCGTTATTTAAAATACAAGGAGTACGAGGATTAAGTCGCGTAATCTGTTTTTCTCCTGATCACAGTAAGACATTGCCAGAATTGCCAATTGAACAAATTCGTCAATTGATTGATACCTGGAACGAACAAATTGAGATATTGGGTAAAGAGTATCTCTGGGTACAATTATTTGAAAATAAGGGCGAGATAATGGGGTGTTCTCAGCCTCATCCGCATGGGCAAATCTGGGCAAATAGTTTTTTACCCAATGAAATTGAGCGTAAAGATAAACAACTGCGTGCTTATTACCAGGAACAGGGTTCCAATTTACTGATGGATTATGTTCAGGCTGAATTAAATGATGGTGAACGGGTTGTAGTCGATACAATCCATTGGTTGGCAGTTGTACCTTATTGGGCTGCATGGCCCTATGAAACCATGTTGTTACCTAAAGTTCATGTGCGCCGAATGAATGAATTAACGGATGAGCAACGCGATGATTTGGCGGTCGCGCTTAAAAAGCTTACCAGCCGTTATGACAATTTATTTCATCGCTCGTTTCCCTATTCGATGGGGTGGCATTTTGCACCATTTTTTGAACAAGGTACCGATATTGAACATTGGCAACTACATGCACTTTTCTATCCGCCATTATTGCGATCGGCTACTGTGCGAAAATTTATGGTGGGCTATGAAATGTTTGCTGAAACACAACGTGATTTAACGGCAGAGCAAGCGGCTCAGTTTTTGCGTGCTTTGAGTGATGTACATTATAAAGAGCAACAATACTCATTATCGAGTGGCTGATACCATATTTGAGAGTAATATGATGGAAACTTTAATTAATCGTGTTAAAGATGTTTTTGATTTAATATTTCATTATATGCCGACACATATTATTCAGGCGCCAGGTCGGGTTAATTTGATTGGAGAACACACGGATTATAATGATGGTTTTGTATTGCCCTGTGCTATTAATTACCAAATTGTGGCTTCTGCGGCGAAGCGACAGGACAATATTATTCGTGTTGTTTCAGTTGATTATGGTAATGAATTAGATGAATTTGATATCAGTCAACCTATTATATTTCACGAAAGTAAAATGTGGGCTAATTATATTCGAGGGGTTGTGAAGTATTTGCTCCGTCGTGGATATGTATTTAAAGGGGCAGATATTGTAGTGACAGGTAATGTGCCGCAGGGAGCGGGATTAAGCTCATCGGCTGCATTGGAAACGGCTATTGGTCAAACATTTAAAACTCTTTATCACTTAGCGATTAGCCAAACGGAAATTGCGCTAAATGGACAGCAAGCGGAAAATGAATTTGTGGGATGTCATTGCGGCATTATGGATCAATTAATTTCAGCAGAAGGGAAAAATAATTATGCATTATTAATTGATTGCCGGCATTTAACCACTCAGGCTGTGTCTATGCCTAAAGATATAGCGGTTATTATTATTAATTCAAATAAGAAACGAGAATTGGTTGGCAGTGAATACAATATTCGCCGGACTCAATGTGAGCAAGCCGCGGCATTATTTGGTGTTAAAGCTTTACGGGATGTGACAATAGATGAGTTTGAAAAGCGTATTTCTGAGCTTGATGGGATCGTCGCTAAACGTGCACGCCATGTGATCACAGAAAATGAACGCACTCTTCTGGCAGCAAAAGCATTAGCAGAGGGTGATATGCCATTAATTGCAGAACTTATGGCACAATCACATCAGTCAATGCGTGATGATTTTGAAATTACCGTACCTGAAATCGATACCTTGGTTGATATTGTGCAGCAAGCCATTGGTAAACAGGGTGGAGTGAGGATGACCGGTGGTGGGTTTGGTGGTTGCGTGGTGGCTTTAGTATCACAAACTTTGGTTGATGCGGTTAAGGATGCTGTAGAGCAACACTATTTTGCGTTGACAGGTCTGAAAGAGACCATTTATGTGTGTCAGGTTTCGGATGGTGCAAGTCTGGTTGAAACACTGTAGGCAATAAAATGACAGATGCTTACTTTGAATTATTGAACAT
Organism: Photorhabdus antumapuensis; assembly: GCF_020387775.1. NCBI lineage: Bacteria > Pseudomonadati > Pseudomonadota > Gammaproteobacteria > Enterobacterales > Morganellaceae > Photorhabdus > Photorhabdus antumapuensis. The sequence goes on along the minus strand of NZ_JAHZMK010000044.1, from coordinate 30,691 downwards.
TGGAAAAAATAGGATAGCAATACGTTCATAACGGACTGGAAGAGGGGGAGAATTTTTCCCTCTTCCCACCCGTAGTTTATTACTGTTTTATCTCGCCAATAGGCAGAATGGTGCGGCCATACTGTTCATTCAGTACTTCCGCCATTGCCAGATAAAATGCGCTGGCGCCACAAATTATCCCTTCATAACCGGCAATCGTTAGAAGAGCGGTATTTCCGGTAAAGTTGCCAATAGCTAACAAAGCAAATAACAGCGTCAGACCACCAAAGATAAACTGTAGTACGCGGTTAGCCTTGAAGGTGCCAAAGAACATAAACAGAGTAAACACACCCCACAGGCCAAGATATACCGCTAAATATTGACTGCTGGTGGCTTCTGCCAGTCCCATTTTGGGTAGAAATAATAACCCGACCAGGCTAAGCCAAAACAGGCCATAAGAGGTGAAAGCAGTTGCGGCAAAGGTATTGCCTTTCTTATATTCAAAAAGTCCTGCCAGTACTTGAGCCAGGCCGCCGTAGAAAATACCCATGCTCAGGATAACGGATGCCAGTGGAAAGAAACCTGCGTTATGCAGATTAAGCAAAATAGTTGTCATGCCGAAGCCCATTAAACCCAAGGGGCCGGGATTAGCCAATTGATTAGCGCTCATATAAGTCCTCTGAAAGAAAATCGCAAAAGTCATAAATAGCAAAGGTGGCGAATCATAATGATCTGTCAGCAAGGAAACAATGACCTGTGAAATAATAAAAAGGTTTTTTTTTCTCATCCCCCTTGATGATGGCTTTAACGACCCCATCTTATAATCAACCGCAGTTGCTAATCGCTGTCCTATACAGCCGGTGTATAAAGCAAAGGTGAGGAATCGTGTAGAGGCATAAAAATGGGTGCCATTGAAAAGCAGAGAGTTATCCTCATATTGATTAGCAACTTGACTGATTACGAATTTCTTTGGAGGCGTTTAGATGGGTAAAATTATTGGTATCGACCTGGGAACTACCAACTCTTGTGTAGCTATTATGGATGGCACGACAGCTCGTGTGCTGGAAAACAGCGAAGGTGATCGCACAACCCCTTCCATCATTGCTTATACCCAGGATGGTGAAACTCTGGTTGGTCAACCGGCTAAACGTCAGGCTGTTACTAACCCGCAAAATACGTTGTTTGCTATTAAGCGTCTGATTGGACGTCGTTTCCAAGACGAAGAAGCGCAACGCGACGTAGCTATCATGCCATACAAAATTATTGCGGCAGATAATGGCGACGCATGGCTGGAAGTGAAAGACCAGAAAATGGCTCCTCCTCAGGTTTCTGCTGAAGTTTTGAAGAAAATGAAGAAAACAGCGGAAGATTATCTGGGTGAGCCAGTGACTGAAGCGGTAATCACCGTACCTGCATATTTTAACGATGCTCAGCGTCAAGCAACCAAAGATGCTGGTCGTATCGCAGGTCTGGAAGTAAAACGTATTATCAACGAACCAACTGCGGCTGCACTGGCTTATGGCTTGGACAGAGAAGTGGGTAACCGTACAATCGCGGTTTATGACCTTGGTGGTGGTACTTTCGATATCTCTATTATCGAAATCGATGAAGTTGACGGCGAAAAGACGTATGAAGTGCTGGCAACCAACGGTGATACTCACTTGGGTGGTGAAGACTTCGACAGCCGTATGATCAACTATTTGGTTGACGAATTTAAGAAAGATCAAGGCATTGATCTGCGTAACGACCCATTGGCAATGCAACGTCTGAAAGAAGCGGCGGAAAAAGCAAAAATTGAGCTCTCTTCTGCACAACAGACCGATGTTAACCTGCCATATATCACCGCAGATGCAGCCGGTCCTAAGCACATGAACATCAAAGTGACTCGTGCGAAACTGGAATCACTGGTAGAAGACTTGGTTAAACGTTGTATGGAGCCTGTACGGGTTGCATTGCAAGATGCTGGCCTGTCAGTTTCTGATGTGAACGATGTCATTCTGGTGGGTGGTCAGACCCGTATGCCAATGGTACAGAAAGTGGTTGCTGACTTCTTCGGTAAAGAGCCACGTAAAGACGTGAATCCTGACGAAGCGGTAGCAATGGGTGCTGCGGTACAGGGCGGTGTTTTGGCCGGTGATGTGAAAGATGTCTTATTGCTGGATGTTACACCACTGTCTCTGGGTATCGAAACGATGGGTGGCGTAATGACTCCCCTCATTGTGAAAAACACCACGATCCCAACCAAACACAGCCAAGTGTTCTCTACGGCAGAAGACAATCAGTCTGCGGTAACTATCCATGTGTTGCAGGGTGAGCGTAAACGTGCCGGTGATAACAAATCTCTGGGACAGTTCAATTTGGATGGTATTCAGGCAGCACTTCGTGGTATGCCTCAGATTGAAGTGACTTTTGATATTGATGCTGACGGTATTTTGCATGTATCTGCTAAAGACAAAAACACTGGTCGCGAACAGCAGATCACCATTAAGGCATCTTCTGGTCTGAATGAGGAAGAAATTCAACGGATGGTTCGTGATGCAGAGGCTAACGCTGAATCTGATCGTAAATTTCAAGAATTGGTACAAACACGTAACCAAGCAGATCAACTGGTTCACGGTACTCGTAAGCAAGTAGAAGAAGCGGGTGACAAGCTGCCAGCAGAAGATAAAACTGCGATTGAAAGTGCTATCACTCAGCTAGAAACCGCAGCGAAAAGCGAAGATAAAGCGGATATTGAAGCGAAAATTCAGGCTTTGGTTCAGGCTTCCGCTAAGCTGTTGGAAATCGCTCAGCAGCAGGCTCAGGCTGGTGCAACCGCAGACGCGGGTGACAGCGCGAAGAAAGATGACGACGTTGTAGACGCTGAATTCGAAGAAGTTAAAGATAAAAAATAATAGCCCTTAGCGGGCGCGGTGACAGTTAGATGATGACAACTGTTGCTGATTAACCGGCACGGGCGTCGAGGGAACTCTGCGCCCGTGTGCGCATGTTAAGGGTAAAATAAGAGATGGCGAAAAGAGATTATTACGAAGTTTTGGGGGTTTCCAAAACAGCGAGCGAAAAAGAGATTAAAAAAGCCTATAAGCGGCTAGCGATGAAATATCATCCTGATCGTAATCAGGGTGATAAAGAGGCGGAAAGCCAATTCAAAGAAGTTAAAGAAGCTTATGAAATTCTGACGGATGACCAGAAACGGGCTGCTTATGACCAATATGGTCATGCTGCTTTTGAACAAGGCGGCATGGGCGGCGGCGGCGCTGATTTTAGCGATATCTTTGGTGACGTTTTCGGTGATATCTTCGGTGGTCGTCGTCAGCAGCGTCCAAGCCGCGGTGCTGATTTGCGTTACAGCATGGAATTGACGCTGGAAGAAGCGGTTCGTGGTGTGACCAAAGAGATCCGCATCCCGACATTGGAAACCTGTGATGTCTGTCATGGCAGCGGCGCTAAAGCAGGAACCAGCCCTGTAACCTGCTCAACCTGTCAAGGTGCTGGTCAGGTTCATATGCGTCAGGGGTTCTTCACCGTTCAGCAACCTTGTCCACACTGTCATGGCCGTGGTCAGATCATTAAAGATTCTTGCCATAAATGTCATGGTCATGGGCGAGTTGAAAGATACAAAACCCTGTCTGTTAAGATCCCGGCGGGTGTGGATACCGGTGACCGCATTCGTTTGAGTGGTGAGGGTGAAGCCGGAGCTAAAGGTGCTTCCGCAGGTGATCTGTACGTTCAAGTACAGGTGAAATCGCACCATATTTTTGAGCGTCAAGAAAGTAATCTCTATTGTGAAGTACCGGTTAACTTTGCAATGGCGGCACTGGGCGGAGAAATTGAAGTACCAACCCTTGATGGTCGTGTGAAACTGAAAATACCTGCTGAAACCCAGACAGGCAAAATGTTCCGCATGAAAGGCAGAGGTGTTAAATCTGTCCGTGGTGGCATTCAGGGTGATTTACTGTGCCGGGTAGTGGTAGAAACGCCAGTTAAATTGAATGAAAGACAGAAAGAATTACTGAGTGAATTGGGTGAATCTCTCGGTGGTACCGGCGAAGAAACGAATAGCCCACGTTCTAAAAGTTTCTTCGATGGCGTAAAGAAATTCTTTGATGATTTGACCAAGTAACAGTCGATATCTCCACATATATAGAGCTGGATTGCTAAATAAAACTCGAATTACTGGTAAAAAGTCCTCGTTTTAAATGAGGACTTTTTGTTTGAATTGAAAATTATAAACTAACAGTAATTTGTGTGAGCAAGTTATAGGCATCATCCTCTTTCGGTGCCACTGATGGGTGATGAGTATACGATAAACTATTAGTCCAATAGATTCCGTTGTGAACACGATAGGTATCTGGTCCTCTTGGTAAAAGGGCATCATATGAGCTACAGTCATTTTCTGCGGCCACAGTGATATTGTTATAAAGAAAAATAGGTGGAATCGTGAGTAAAAGAAATTTATTGGTTATTCTCATTTTTTTCCTCCGGGGCTTGAAGGATATTGCCGTGACTGCTTATCACCTTTTTATACCAACTAAAACTTTTTTTACGCCGCCGTTCTAATGTTCCATTGCCTTGGTCATCGCGATCGACATAAATAAACCCATACCGTTTTGACATTTCCGCTGTAGAGGCGCTGACCAAATCTATTGGCCCCCATGAAGTATATCCTAATAATTGAACGCCATCTTCAATGGCTTCTCGTATCTGAAATAAATGATCGTTGAGATATTTAATACGATAATCATCAATAATAGAGCCATCATCTTGAATAACATCTCTGGCACCCAAACCGTTTTCTACAATAAATAGGGGTTTCTGGTAACGGTCATATAGCATATTGAGAAGATAGCGAATGCCTTGGGGATCGATTTGCCATCCCCATTCTGAGCTAGGCAGATAAGGATTTTTCACTGGATTAATGATATTCCCTGAGGTCTTGATAATCTCAGGATTTGTCGTCGCACAACTACTCATGTAGTAACTGAAAGAGAGGAAATCAACGGTTTCTTTGAGTGCTTTTTTATCTTCATCTGTTATATCAAGTGTAATATTTTGCTCTTCAAATAGACGGGACATATAGGATGGGTAATATCCACGAGCTTGTACATCAAAGAAGAACAACCATTCGCGATTCTTTTTCAATGATTCTAATACATCATCGGGATGACAAGTTAATGGATAATATGGTGCCGCTGCCACCATATTACCTATTTTTGCATCAGGAATAATTTCATGGCAGGCTTTAACTGCTTTAGCACTGGCAACTAATTGATAATGTAGCGCCTGATAAATATCTTGAATTTTACTTTTTTCTGGTAATCCTGCGCTGGTAAAACAAGAGAATAGAGACATATTAATTTCATTGAATGTCAGCCAATATTTTACTTTATGTTGGTAACGTTCAAAAACAGTTCTGGCATAATGGTCAAAAAACGCAATGGTTTCACGATTTCCCCAACCACCATATTTTTTTACTAAGCCATAAGGCATTTCAAAATGGGAAAGCGTAATCAATGGTTGAATATTATATTTTATCATTTCGTCAAACAGGCGATCATAAAAAGCCAAACCATTTTCGTTCGGTATTTCCTCATCTCCTTCAGGAAATATACGTGTCCAGGCGATAGAGGTTCTCAGGCATTTAAAGCCCATTTCAGCAAATAGCGCAATATCCTCAGGATAACGGTGGTAAAAATCGATGCCAATATCCTTAATATGAAAATAACCCAAATTGCGTTCTATGCTGTGACCAATGACTCCGTAGGGTTGCATATCTGAGGTTGATAACCCTTTGCCATCTATTTGATAGGCTCCTTCAACTTGATTTGCAGCCAGTGCTCCTCCCCAAAGGAAGTTATTTGGAAATTGTTTTTTCATGATTTGCCTCTTGTTAATTGCTCGTTAAACTTGGAAGATATCCTCTTAATATGATTCTTCCTCTTAGAGTTTAAATTAATTTTTTGTACGGGATGTTATTGGTGAAGCTTTTACTTCTGATGGTAAACCGAATAAATAGGTTGCGATACAGGAGAAGACAAATGAACCTAACGAACCTAATATGACACTCCAGAAAGCACTATCTATGCCGGAGGGAGAAATGAATGAGGTAAACGCAAAGATACCCATGCCGCCAGCGTTATATGCTGTTCCTGAATAGAAACCGACAATGGCTCCGCCAAGTGCCCCGCCAATACAACCGATAATAAATGGGCGTTTTAGTGGCAGTGTGACACCATAAATAGACGGCTCAGTGATGCCAAAGAGGCTTGATATCAGTGCGGTACCTGATAATGCTTTCATATTTTTATCGCGTGTACGTAAAAATACCCCCAGAGTTGCACCTGCTTGACCAAATATTGCTGGCTGGAGCAGTGGAGAGAGCATATCTTTTTTCTGGGTCATCATATTATTGATCATTATTGGGATAAGCCCCCAATGCAGACCGAAAATGACACAAACTTGCCACAATGCGCCCATCAAGAGTCCAGCAATGACCGGATTTAATTGATAGAAAAAGAGATATCCCGCTGCCAGGCTATCACTAAGCTCTGTTGCTATAGGGCCAATAACTAGAAAAGTCAAAGGAACCGTAATCAATAGACATAGGAAAGGTGTGGCAAACATTTTGAAGGAGGAATGAAACCAACTGTTAAACTTCTTTTCCAGTAAGCAGCTAAACCATGCTGATAAAATAATGGGAACAACGGTTGAGCTATAATTAATGAAAGTAATAGGAACACCAAGGAAACTGAGGTGAATAGCGGGAGTTTGCGAAAGTTTAAATGCCTCAGTCATGGTTGGATAGGTTAAAGCTGCCCCGATAACCATAGTAATAAAAGGGTTGCCTCCGAACCGTTTACCTGCGGTATACCCTAATAAAATAGGCATGAAATAGAGCATTGCATCGCCGGTAGCATATAAAATTTTATAGGTACCGCTGTCTATGCTCATCCAATGGAATACGTCGGATAAAGCGAGAATGCCTTTAATTAATCCGGCTGCGACCAATACACCTAATAGAGGGGTAAAAATACTGGAAATAATATCAATGGCGACATCAAGAATACGTTTTAAGCCTCTGGAGTTATCTCGTTTTATCTCTTGCTGTGAAGTTGGATTTTGTTTAACCTCGGCTTCTTCTGCATCATCTTGTAAATATTTACGATTAATATCGTCGTAAACATCGCCTACATGGCTACCAATGACCACCTGATATTGCCCACCACTCTCTACTACAGTAATAACTCCCGCAGTCTGTTTGAGTAATTCGCTATTGGCCAGGCGATTATCTTTAAGTTTAAATCGTAAACGAGTGGCACAATGGACCAGGCTAGATATATTCTCTTTCCCTCCTATTGCGCTGACTATTTTCTCAGCCAGACTTTCGTATCTCATTGGACTTCCCCTTCATTTTAATACGCTGAAAACAGCGAAAGGCCAAATTTAAGGTAAAAAAAAACCTAACCCACCATCTACAATAGCCTTGGAATAAGGGGACTGTAGCGTGATGGATTAGGTTTTGCCCGACATCAGTTACAACTAAGTCGGTAACAAGCCTATATCAATAGGCTAAAAACTAATTACTCATTGTAACATTTGCAAGTCATTAAATGTAATTTTGGTGAAAATGTGATGTTTATCATAAATATCCTAAGCAGGTTGAATACGTTGCTGTGTCGTTGACTTTATAAAAATTATGACTTAGCCTGAAAGATAACATAATGAATATAGTGTACAGGAGTGTTGCTGATCAGATCAGGCACAACCAGGTCACAAATATATTTCACCTATTCTATAGGTTGGTGTAGATAATGGTTTATCCTGTAAGGTATCTCTTTTGTTAACGATAGTAAAACTCATAAATAATAATGTCGTTCTTGCCATTGATGAGAATAATAATGAAGTTATTCTAATGGACAAGGGCATAGGTTTTAATAGAAAAAAAGGCGATAGGCTTAATATTCAAGATGTTGAAAAAGTTTTCACTGTTGAAAAGAACGATAAAATTAATCAAATTCTTGCGACTATTCCAATCTCAGTGATAGAGCTAACCGAGAAAATTATCGCATTAGGGAAAGATCTTCTTGGCAAATCTCTCAACGATTCATTACTCATTACTTTGTCGGAACATTTAAACTTTGCATTTGAGCGTGTGAGTAAAGGATATCAGATTGGTAATGTCTTACAATGGGAGATCCCTCACCTTTACCCGTTAGAATATGAAGTCGGTAAACAGGCGCTTATCCATATTAATGACCAGATTGAAAAGCCATTACCGCCGATAGAAGCCTCATTGATTGCCTTGCATTTTGTGAATGCGCAATATGAAGGGCAAACGATGGGAGATACATTAAAATTAACGAATTTGATTAATAAAACGGTTAAACTCATTCACTACTATTTTCATGTTAACCTTGATACAACATCTGTGAATTACTCTCGTTTTATTACGCATTTGCGCTATTTCCTGATTAGACAAAATAAAAATGAGCATTCTTCTGCGATTGAGATGGATTTTTCTCTGCAAGAGTTGATCGAAGAAAAGTATTTCAAAAGCTACAACTGTGCAGTTAAGCTAATTAAATATCTGAGGGAAAAATACCAATGGCAAGTGCCCGATGATGAATTGATTTATTTAGTCATTCATATAGAACGGGTGGTTAATGATAGTCACAAGAGCAGAGATTTATAATAAGTGGATCTGTCAATCTCCAGTAGTATTAGATGAGAGTATATTTATGTGATTTTGGTTTTTTTTGGTAATAGATTAGAGGTGGGGGGATAAGATGAATGATGAAGATTTTGCAGAAGAGATCATTATGTTTCTTGGCGGAGGAGGAAATATAAATAAAAGTTGGCATTGTGTTACCCGATTGCGTTTCAATATTATAGATGATAGTAAAGTAGATATTGCAGCGATAAAAAAAATGCAGGGGGTTATGGGGGCGCGTTTTCACAGCGGGCAATTACAGATAATTATTGGTAATAGAGTTGTTGAAATATTTAGTGAAATAATTAAGCAATTAAAAGAAAATGAAGGAAATCATGATGGTTCAAAAAAGGGTTTCATTAGTCATATTCTTGATATCATTTCAGGCATATTTGTTCCCATATTGCCAGCAATTGTAGGGGCGGGTTTACTGAAAGGTGGATTAATTTTTTTCTATATGATGGATTGGGTTTCAGAGCAGAGTAATGAGTATAAACTATTATATATTCTTTCTGATACACCTCTCTATTTTTTGCCTGTTCTTTTGGCTTTTTCAGCGGCAAGAAAATTTAAAACAAATGAATTTATTGCAGCCACGTTAGCGTGTATTTTAATTTATCCAACATTATCTGACCTTGTGAGCAGTTCTGGTGGCGGATATTTCAGTGTATTTGGTATTACTGTTCCCGCTATTCATTATAGTTATACTGCCATTCCAATTATTTTAGGTGTTTGGCTGCTTAGTTATATTCATAGGTGGGTCGATAGGTTTATTCCGACGATATTAAAAATAATATTTACACCATTATTGGTCTTATTAATTTCTGCGCCTATTCTATTGATTATTGCCGCCCCGTTGGGAAATACCATGGGTTTGTATCTTGAAAAGTGGCTTTTAATATTATTTTCCGTAGCTGGGCCATTTGCGGGATTATTGTTAGGCGGATTAATACCTATTTTAGTCATTACTGGGGTGCATTATGCCTTTTTGCCGAGTGTTTTTGCTAATTTTAAATCTCTCGGATACGATTTTATGTTATTACCCATCAGTTTTGCTAGTAATATTGCCCAAGCTGGTGCGACATTAGCAGTTGCAATTAAAACTAAAGATAGACAAATGAAATCATTAGCTTATTCATCTTCATTCTCTGCTTTTTTAGGCGTAACTGAACCCGCAATGTATGGTGTTACGCTTAAATTAAGAAAACCTTTTTATGCTGCATTAATGGGGGGAGCAGTTGGTGGGGCTATTGTGGGTATTTTCTCTGTGAAAATATTTGCTTTTAGTGTGCCGGGATTGGTGTCATTACCTTTTTATATGCAAAAAGATAGCAATAACTTTATTTTTATTTTGCTTGGCATTGTTAGTAGTTTCTTAGTGGCGTTTATATCCACTTTATTAATGAAATTAGAATCTAATGTTGATTCTATAGTATTAATAAAGCCACGCTTTTCAAAAACGAAGAAAATTACATTACTTTCTCCAATGAGCGGTACAATAGAACCTCTCTCAAGTGTACCTGATGACACTTTTTCTGAAAAAATTATTGGTGATGGTATTGCTATTATTCCTATCGAAGGCGTGGTTAAGGCGCCTTTTAATGGCAAGGTTTCAATGATTACGCCGACTGGACATGCTATTGGTTTAATTTCCGATCAGGGAGTGGAATTATTAATTCATATTGGTATTGAAACGGCCGGTTTACAAGGAGCAGGATTTAATTTGCAAATTATAGAAGGGCAGAGAGTGGTTGCTGGCGAGGTATTAGTTAATTTTGATCTGGAATTTCTTCAAAAGAATAAAATTCAGATGATATCGCCAATTATTGTCACCAATAGCGAGGAATATCACTCAATAATGCCTACTAAAAGGAAAAGTGTTATTGGATGTAAAGATGATTTGTTGGTTATTAATCGATGTTAATTTGTTTTTCAAGTAATTAATGTATCTTGATAATATTCTTAATGTTTGTTTTTGTATTTAAATATTGCAATATACCTAATAGATTTCAAGTTGCAGCGCGGCGGCAAGTGAACGAATCCTCAGGAGCATAGATAACGATGTGACTGGGGTGAGTGAAAGCAGCCAACAAAGCAGCAGCTTGAAAGATGAAGGGTATACAACCAGTTTTAATATCCACTGATTATCCATTCTGCTTTCTCGTTATTATTATGTTTTTTTATTTTATCTGCCGAATTTTTAGAGATTATCTAGCTATATAAATTCTGAAAAAAATATATTTTGCATAATATGAATTCATATCGAATACAAATACTTTGCGATTAAAAATTAAACGATTTATATTGACAATTAGCCCCAAAAGGGCTACTTTTTATTATGTAATATATTAAGGTAGCGGAATGGCCGCAGCCTGTCATCCCTAAAAAAGGAAGAACGATGAGCACTAATGAAATGACTACTGCTGAACTCGAAAAAATCCATGCTGAAATAGCAAAATTAATGACGGAAACGACAAAGATAAATCGTGAAGCTATGTGGTATCCGATTGTTGTTGCTTCTAGCCTTATTGGTGCGGTAGCTACCATCACAACTCTATTGCTCAAATTCATTTAATTAATTGGCCCCATAAGGGGCTTTGTTCTGGAATACTTATGCGACTGATTGACAATTATTCTCCTCCTACTACTGAAGATCTCATTAAGCTCAAAGAAGAATTAGGCTTTACAGGAGAACAAATGGCCGATTTAGCGGGAGTTTCCGGCAACAACCAATGGAGAAAATACACGGGAGGGAAGATTCCACGTGTTATGTCTCCGCACATTCTATTCTATATAGCAACACAGTTAACACTATCAGAAGATGATTTAAACCGCATTTTGGCTAAGATGCGGGAAATTGGTGCTAATGTAAGATAAATAGGGTCTCTCCCATTTAATGATTTCCTCTGATTGATAATCTATTTTATTGAGATGTAGATCATCAATAGATCGGTTATAGCGAATTATTCTGGTTATAAAATCGATTTTTTTCGAAACCATAGCTAGAGTACCATTTAAGGCCGATCAGTTTCAGAGGTTAATCATCGTGACAGCAATTATTCGTCAATTCCTGAAATTAGAAGCGGCTGGAGGGCTCCTTCTTATTATTGCTGCCATTATTGCGCTGATAATGGCAAACTCGCCATTACAGGGTATTTATCAGCAATTTCTTAATATTTCGGTGGTAGTGCAATTCTCTGCACTGGAGATCAATAAGCCCTTATTGTTGTGGATCAATGACGGCTTAATGGCTGTTTTCTTTTTGATTGTTGGTCTGGAAGTAAAGCGGGAACTGCTGGAAGGTTCTTTGGCCGGGCGTGATAAGGCAGTATTTCCGGTGATAGCGGCGATAGGTGGTATGGTTGCTCCGGCACTGATATATCTACTATTTAATGGCAATGATGAGTTTACCCGTCAGGGATGGGCTATTCCCGCGGCAACCGATATTGCTTTTGCCCTGGGTGTGATGGCGCTATTGTCTAAGCGAGTACCAACAGAACTCAAGGTTTTCTTGTTGGCGCTAGCGATTATTGATGATCTGGGCGTTATCGTGATTATCGCTCTGTTTTATACCAAAACTGTTTCTCTTGTGGCGCTTGGACTGTCAGCAGCAATGATGGCTTTGCTGGTTTGGATGAATTGGCGTGGTGTCGAAAAAACATCGGCTTATCTGGTTGTTGGCGCTATCCTTTGGGTTTGCATCTTGAAATCGGGTGTTCATGCAACGCTGGCGGGCGTTATTGTTGGTTTTCTGATTCCTCTGCGTGGTCAGAATGGTCATTCACCATCTGAATTACTTGAGAATGGTTTGCATCCTTGGGTGGCGTATCTTATTTTGCCATTATTTGCTTTTGCCAATGCAGGTGTAGCCTTGAATGGCGTTACGTTAAATGGTTTGACCGATATATTACCGTTAGGCATTGCTGTGGCGCTGTTTCTTGGTAAGCCATTGGGAATTTTTCTTTTTAGCTATATTTCTATTAAGATCGGATTTGCTAAATTGCCACAGCAGATTAATCTTAAACAGATATTTGCGGTTTCTGTTCTCTGTGGAATCGGTTTTACTATGTCTATCTTTATTTCAGGATTGGCTTTTGAAGGAGTCGATGAATCTTTCAGTACCTATTCCCGTCTTGGTATTCTGATGGGTTCAACCATCGCTGCGTTTATGGGTTATGGCTTGTTACGAATGGTCTTACCAAAGAAAAAGTGATGGCAGAGTGGTGATAAATTCATTAATTTAGCCAAATGAAGTTCTACCTTTTAGAGAAAATTTCTGGACTGACTCATCATTTTTGTATTTGCGGTACAACAGCTAAAATTGTATCGCGGATACTTTATGTAGTGAAAAAACAGAAAATCACCGGAAGACGGTGGATTAGTAATGTATGGCTGGCGTTGTCTATCAGACGAAAGCGATACATAAGGAAAAACGTATGCGGGTGTCACATCTGAATTTTAATCATCTCTATTATTTCTGGCATGTTTGCAAGGAAGGATCTGTGGTTGGGGCGGCAGAAGCGCTTTATCTAACACCTCAGACGATCACAGGACAGATAAAAGCGCTGGAAGAGCGTCTGGGAGGGAAACTGTTCAAACGTCAGGGCAGGGGATTAGTGCCATCAGAGCTAGGGCAGCTTATCTTCCGCTATGCGGATAAGATGTTTATGCTGAGCCAGGAGATGTTGGATATCGTTAACTACAGCCGTGAATCTAATCTTCTATTTGATGTTGGTGTTGCTGATGCACTGTCCAAACGTCTGGTTAGCCAGGTATTGGAAACGGCGGTTGTGGAACATGAGCAGATTCATCTACGTTGTTTTGAATCAACCCATGAACTGTTGCTGGAACAACTCAGCCAGCACAAACTCGATATGATATTGTCTGATTGCCCGGTGGATTCTTCCCAACAGGAAGGGCTGTTCTCAGTAAAACTGGGTGAATGTAATGTGAGTTTCTTCTGCCGACAACCTATCCCGGAAAAACCTTTCCCGGAATGTTTGGAGGAACGTCGCTTATTGGTTCCAGGGCGTCGCTCTATGTTAGGGCGTAAGTTGTTGACTTGGATCCGTAATAAAAATCTTCAGGTTGAAGTGCTCGGTGAGTTTGATGATGCCGCGTTAATGAAAGCGTTTGGTATGTATCATAATGCGATTTTCGTGGCGCCATCTTTGTATGCCAATGATATTTTTGCAGATAATGACATTGCCGAAATTGGCCGGTTGGATGCCGTGCAGGAAGAGTATTATGTGATTTTTGCTGAGCGAATGATTCAACACCCGGCTGTTCAAAGGGTATGTAATAAAGATTTTTCTGCGTTGTTTAATGTGCCATCTAAGAAGCGCACTTAAAAAATAATTGATAATAATTGCAAACACTGAAAAACCGGCGCAGGCCGGTTTTTCAGTAATCCAAACGCAAATTATTGCATTGCGTTGATTTGCGCTGTCAGATTAGATTTATGACGTGCTGCTTTGTTTTTGTGGATCAGACCTTTACAGGCGTGACGATCGACAATAGGTTGCATGTCATTAAATGCTTTCTGTGCAGTTTCTTTATCGCCAGTAGCGATAGCAGCATATACCTTCTTGATAAAGGTACGCACCATAGAACGACGGCTAGCGTTATGCTGACGACGTTTTTCAGACTGAATGGCGCGTTTCTTAGCTGATTTGATATTAGCCAAGGTCCAACTCCCAAATATATTCTATCGAGGACAATTCAAAGGCCGAGGAATATGCCTGTTCAACCTTCTTTTGTCAATGGATTTGTGCAAATAAGCGCCGTTGTACTGCGGCAACTTGCTTCGTTGTGATGGCGCAGGATTTTATCAGCTTACTTAGTGGGAATACAGTCTTTCACAATAAAAATCTCATTGAATAGTCCAGATAGAAATAAAATGAATATTTTTCGGGATTCCTGCTCGTTTTTGTTGTATGAATCAGGGCTATTGATTTAAATCATCTTATGATGGTGGGTTAACCTTGAGCTTTGTACAAGGTATAATTTGGCAATTTCCAGGGTATTGAGCCAGCTATGGAGCTAATTCGCGGTATACGTAATATCCGGACATGTCACCGCGGTTGCGTGTTGACGATTGGTAATTTTGATGGTGTCCACAGAGGTCATCAGGCACTACTGAAACACTTAAAACACGAAGGGCAGCGTCTGGGATTACCAGTAATGGTCATGATTTTTGAGCCACAACCCTTGGAGTTTTTTGCTAAGGGGGGTGCTCCTGCGCGTCTGACGAGATTGAGGGATAAAGCCAAATATCTCGCCCAATGTGGAGTGGATTATTTATTATGCGTGAAATTTGACAGACATTTTGCGGCAAATACGCCAGAAGCTTTTGTTTCACGGTTGCTGGTGGAAAAATTGGGTGTTAAGTTCCTCGCTGTAGGAGATGATTTTCGTTTTGGTCAATCTCGCAGTGGTGATTTTGCCTTTTTGCAGCGAGCCGGTGAGACATACGGCTTTGATGTAACCAACAGTGAAAGTTTTTGTGATGATGGTTTGCGGATTAGCAGCACAGCTATCCGTCAAGCACTGCAAGATGATGATTTGGTGTTAGCCGAAACATTATTGGGACATCCATACAGCATTTGTGGCCGGGTCGTTCATGGTAAGCGACTAGGGAGTACTATTGGTTTTCCAACAGCAAATTTGCCGTTAAAACGATTAGTGGCTCCGGTACAAGGCGTTTATGTTGTTGAAGTCTATGGTTTGGGAGGCCAGCCTTTACCGGGTGTTGCCAATATTGGTACACGTCCAACAGTCTCTGGTCAGGGTCAACAACTTGAAGTACATCTAATTGATACCCAAATGGATCTCTATGGGCGTTATATTGATGTGGTGTTACGTAAAAAATTGCGTAATGAACAGCGGTTTGCTTCCCTTGATGCACTCAAGCAGCAAATTGCGAATGATTTGGTTGCTGCGAAGGAATTTTTTAAGCAGCTACCTGTGTCATGTATCTAGCGGAAAATTGGAATTGAGAATCGAATGAGTGACTATAAAAACACCCTGAATCTGCCAGAAACGGGGTTTCCAATGCGCGGAGATTTAGCAAAGCGCGAACCAGATATGTTAAAACGTTGGTACAAAGATGAGTTGTATCAGGTAATTCGTAAAGCAAAAGCCGGTAGAAAAACATTTATTCTGCATGACGGCCCTCCTTATGCGAATGGCAATATTCATATTGGTCACTCAGTCAATAAGATTCTCAAAGATATTATTATTAAATCCAAAGGAATGGCGGGATATGATTCGCCATATATCCCTGGTTGGGATTGCCACGGTTTACCCATTGAGCTTAAGGTTGAGCAGCTTATTGGTAAGCCGGGGGAAAAATTTTCCGCCGCTGAATTTCGTGCCGAGTGCCGCAAATATGCCAAAGAGCAGATCGAAGGTCAGAAGAAAGACTTTATCCGTCTGGGCATATTAGGTGACTGGGAACGTCCATATTTGACGATGGACTTTAAGACCGAAGCCGAGATTATTCGCGCATTGAGTCGTATTATCGCTAATGGTCATTTGTTGAAAGGCGCCAAGCCTGTTCACTGGTGTACCGATTGTCGTTCATCACTGGCCGAAGCGGAAGTTGAGTATTACGATAAAACTTCGCCATCGATTGACGTGCGTTTTAATGCAGTTGATGTAGCAGCCGTTTGTGAGATATTTGGTGTGCAGGCACCAGCTCAGCCAGTCTCTCTGGTTATCTGGACAACCACGCCGTGGACATTGCCGGCTAACCGGGCGATCGCTTTGCATGCTGAATTTAACTATCAATTAGTACAGATTGAGGGTGAATGCCTGATCTTGGCTGCTGATTTGGTAGAAAGTGTGATGAAGCGCGCAGGTATAACTTCGTGGGCAGTATTAGGGAGTTGTGCGGGTGCGGCGTTGGAGCTATTGCGCTTTAAACATCCATTTATGGGCTTTGATTCACCGGTTGTACTGGGTGATCACGTGACTTTGGATGCGGGTACTGGCGCTGTGCATACGGCTCCAGGTCACGGCCCGGACGACTTTGTTCTCGGTCAGAAATATGGTTTGGAAGTTGCAAACCCGGTTGGCCCGAATGGTTGCTATCTACCCGGTACTTATCCTTCTCTGGATGGCATGTTTGTCTTTAAGGCGAATGATGTTGTGCTGAATATCCTGAGTGAAAACAATGCATTGCTGCATTTGGAAAGATTGCAGCACAGTTATCCTTGTTGCTGGCGCCATAAGACACCGATTATTTTCCGTGCCACGCCACAATGGTTTGTCAGCATGGATCAAAATGGTCTGCGCAAACAATCGTTGCAAGAGATCAAAGGGGTTCAGTGGATCCCGGGCTGGGGTCAGGCCCGTATTGAGGCAATGGTTGAAAACCGTCCTGACTGGTGTATTTCACGCCAACGTACTTGGGGCACGCCGATGTCTCTTTTTGTCCATAAAGAGACGGAAGAACTTCATCCACGTACTATCGAGTTGATGGAAGAAGTTGCAAAACGTGTTGAAGTTGATGGCATTCAGGCGTGGTGGGATCTGGAATCAGCCGAACTGTTGGGTGATGATGCGGCTAATTATGTCAAAATTTTTGATACGCTGGATGTCTGGTTCGATTCGGGATCAACCCATGCATCGGTAGTTGATGCCCGCCCTGAATTCCAGGGTAACGCTGCGGATATCTATCTTGAAGGTTCAGATCAGCATCGTGGCTGGTTTATGTCTTCCCTGATGATCTCAACGGCAATAAAAGGTAAAGCACCTTATCGTCAGGTGTTAACGCATGGTTTCACCGTGGATGGTCAGGGCCGTAAGATGTCTAAGTCTATCGGTAACACCATCAGTCCACAGGATGTGATGAATAAATTAGGGGCGGATATTTTGCGTCTGTGGGTTGCCTCTACTGATTACACCGGTGAAATTGCGGTATCAGATGAGATCCTGAAACGTTCTGCCGATGCATATCGCCGTATCCGTAACACAGCGCGTTTCCTGCTGGCAAACCTGAATGGTTTTGATCCTGAACAACATAGGGTTAAACCGGAAGAGATGGCTGTGTTGGATCGCTGGGCTGTAGGCCGTGCTCAGGCTGCTCAGGCAGACATTATAAAATGTTACGATGAGTATGATTTCCACTCTGTTGTTCAGCGTTTAATGCAGTTCTGTTCTGTGGAAATGGGGTCGTTCTATCTTGATATCATTAAAGACCGTCAGTATACCGCGAAGGGCGATAGTCTGGCTCGCCGCAGTTGCCAGACTGCGCTGTATCATATTGTAGAAGCACTGGTTCGCTGGATGGCGCCTATTCTCTCCTTCACCGCGGATGAAGTTTGGAATGAGTTGCCTGGCAAACGTGCTCAATATGTGTTTACCGAAGAGTGGTACGACGGCTTGTTTGGTCTGGCCGCAGGCGAACCAATGAATGATGCTTTCTGGGCTGATTTGTTGGCTGTGCGAGGTGAGGTTAACAAAGTTCTGGAGCAGGCACGTGCAGACAAACATATCCGTAGTTCACTGGAAGCCGCGGTGACGCTGTACGCCGATAATGAATTGGCGGACAAACTGAATAGCCTTGGAGATGAATTGCGTTTTGTTCTGCTAACATCTCAGGTTGTTGTTGCAGATTATGCGCAGGCTGGTGAAGATGCGCAACAAAGCGAAATCGGTAGTTTGAAAATTGCTTTCCGCAGAGCGGATGGCGAAAAATGTCCTCGTTGCTGGCATTACGCTAAAGATGTGGGATTGGTGGCGGAACATGCAGAACTTTGTGGCCGCTGTGTAACTAATGTTGCCGGTAACGGCGAAGAGCGTAAGTTTGCCTGATGAATAAACCCATTTGCTCCACCGGCCTTCGCTGGCTTTGGTTAGTTGTTGTGGTATTGATTTTGGATCTGGGTAGTAAGCAGTTAGTGTTGCAACACTTTCATCTGTATGAATCCGTTCCATTGATACCTTATTTTAATCTGACTTATGCCCAGAATTTTGGGGCGGCTTTCAGTTTCCTTGCAGAGAAAGATGGTTGGCAGCGTTGGTTCTTTGCATTCATTGCTGTTGCTATTTCAGTTGTGTTGACGGTGATGATGTATCGTTCCAGTGCAAAGAAGAAACTGAGTAATATCGCTTATGCCCTGATTATTGGTGGAGCATTGGGTAATCTGTTTGACCGGTTGGTTCATGGTTTTGTCATCGATTTTATTGATTTTTATGTCGGTGATTGGCACTTTCCAACTTTTAATATCGCCGATATGGCGATATGTATCGGGGCTGGATTGGTTATCATTGATAGCTTTCTAAGCCCGGATGAAAAGACCATCAAAGTGGGATAAGTAAGATGTCAAACCAGGTGAAGGTGGATAGTGCAGTTTTACTGCACTTCACTTTAAAACTGCAAGATGGCTCTATTGCCGACTCCACTCACACTCAGGGCAAACCTGCATTATTTCGTTTAGGTGATGGAACCCTTTCTTCACCTTTGGAACAGCAGCTTACTGGGCTAAAAGAGGGAGATAAACATACCTTTACTTTGGCTGGTGAGGCTATATTTGGTAAACCGAATCCTGATCTGATCCAATATTTTACTCCGCGTGATTTTGCCGAAACGGGTATTCCTGAAATTGGCACTATAATGTTATTTACGGCAATGAATGGCAGTGAAATGCCGGGCATAGTCAAAGCCGTAACAGAAGAATCTGTGACGGTTGATTTCAATCACCCGTTAGTTGATCAGAACGTTACGTTTGAAATTGAAGTGTTGGAAATTGATCCCCAATTGGAGGAAAACCATGCAGATATTGCTGGCTAACCCCCGCGGTTTTTGTGCCGGTGTTGACCGTGCTATCAGTATTGTAGAACGCGCACTGGAATTATATGGTGCGCCGATCTACGTTCGTCATGAAGTTGTGCATAACCGTTATGTTGTAGATAACCTGCGCAAGCGGGGTGCTATCTTTATTGAAGAAATTTCAGATGTACCGGATGATGCGATTCTGATTTTTTCGGCACATGGTGTTTCACAGGCTATTCGTGCTGAAGCGCGTTCTCGCAATTTGACCATGTTGTTCGATGCGACTTGCCCGTTAGTGACGAAAGTCCATATGGAGGTCGCCAGAGCCAGCCGCAAGGGCAAAGAGGCTATTCTGATTGGTCACGCTGGACATCCCGAAGTTGAAGGTACAATGGGTCAGTACAACAATGCGGAAGGTGGAATGTATCTGGTTGAATCTCCGGAAGATGTATGGAACTTGAAAGTCAAAGATCAAGACAACTTGTGTTTTATGACTCAAACCACGTTATCCGTTGATGATACTTCAGCAGTGATTGATGCACTTAATGCACGATTCCCAAACATCGTTGGTCCGCGTAAAGATGATATTTGTTATGCGACGACTAATCGTCAGGAAGCGGTGCGAGATTTGGCGTCTGATGCCGATGTTGTTTTGGTTGTGGGTTCAAAGAATTCATCTAACTCTAATCGTCTCGCTGAGTTAGCTCAGCGGGTTGGTAAGCCTGCTTATCTGATAGATTCCGCTGAGGATATTAAAGAAGAGTGGATTACCGGTACCTCTCTGGTTGGTGTAACCGCTGGCGCTTCGGCACCGGATATTTTAGTTCAGCAAGTCATTGAACGCCTGAAAAATCTTGGGGCTGAGTCCGTCGAGGAATTACATGGTAGGGAAGAAAATATTGTGTTTGAAGTGCCGAAAGAATTACGTGTTGAAGTCAAAGAAATTAGCTAAATAATCATGATAAATAAGAATAAAGTAGCGTACTTTATCTTTATTTAAAATATTCATCTGACTGATCATCGTGTTAAATATAGTGAGGGCTTATGGCTGATACAGATATTCGTGTTGCTATTGTTGGCGCTGGTGGGCGTATGGGACGTCAGTTGATTCAGGCCATTTATCAATTAGATGGTGTGGTTCTTGGTGCCGCTTTGGAACGCTCCGGTTCTTCTCTGATTGGCGCCGATGCCGGAGAGTTGGCGGGTATTGGTCATACAGGTGTGACGGTTTGTGATGACCTGAAAAGTATCGTTGATAATTTTGATATCCTTATCGATTTTACCCGCCCGGAAGGAACGTTGACTCATCTTGAAATTTGTCACCAGAACGGTAAAGCGATGGTGATCGGTACAACTGGCTTTGATGAGGCTGGTAAGCAGGCAATTAAAGAGGCTTCTGCTGATATCCCGATTGTATTTGCCGCGAATTTCAGTGTTGGTGTAAATCTGGTGCTTAAATTATTGGAAAAAGCAGCGAAAGTGATGGGTGAGTATAGCGATATCGAAATTATCGAAGCGCATCACCGCCATAAAGTGGATGCACCATCAGGAACAGCTTTAGCAATGGGAGAGTCTATTGCTCATGCTTTGGGGCGGGATCTTAAAGCGTGTGCTGTCTATGCCCGTGAAGGTTATACCGGTGAACGAGATCCGAAAAGTATTGGTTTTGCGACTATCCGTGCCGGGGATATCGTGGGTGAGCATACCGCTATGTTTGCAGATATTGGGGAGAGAGTAGAGATAACTCATAAGGCTTCCAGTCGGATGACGTTTGCAAATGGCGCTGTAAAGGCTGCTCTATGGCTAAGTGGTAAAAATAGTGGCCTTTTTGATATGAAAGATGTGCTAAATCTCGATTTACTTTAAAAAGCTATTTTTGTAATTTATTGATATCGCATAATTAAATGTTTTATTATGCGATTTTTGATTTCTTTGTTTAATTTTATTATTTTTTGGTTTTTTTTTCTATTTTTGTCTTGTTTATAACCTTAATTTTCTGCTTTCTTCTCCTTTTTATGATTATTTTCAACTTTTCATATGAAAATCAAATCTTCTATGCTCATTACCGTTTTATAAATTAACTTTATTGCTATTTTCAGTCTTATTTCATTGGTTTGTCTGGCGAAGTGTGCAAAAAAATAAGAAAAGTGACATTTTTTGTAGACAACTCTCCCTCTCATCATTAGAATGCGCGCAATTTGCCAAAATTTTGCCTAAAAAGCAGCTTTGGCATTGATTTTGAGGAATAAATCTGAATTAATATGCACTAATTGCGAGTAATTATTCTTTGGAGGGTGTTTTGATTAAGTCAGCTATATTGGTTCTGGAAGATGGAACCCAATTCCACGGTCGTGCCATAGGTGCGGAAGGGGCGGCAGTTGGGGAAGTGGTGTTCAATACCTCGATGACCGGATATCAAGAAATTCTCACAGACCCTTCCTATTCCCGCCAAATTGTCACTCTTACTTATCCCCATATTGGTAATGTCGGTGTTAACTCAGTCGATAAAGAATCACTAAAAGTACAAGCCCAAGGGCTAGTGATTCGTGATCTACCACTGTTGGCCAGTAACTTCCGCTGCGAAGAAACGCTTTCCGATTATCTTAAACGTCATAATATTGTTGCGATAGCAGATATCGATACCCGTAAACTGACGCGTTTGTTAAGAGAAAAGGGTTCACAGAATGGTTGTATTATAGCAGGTAAACAGATTGACGCTCAGGTTGCACTGGAAAAAGCGCAAGCGTTTCCGGGGCTGGAGGGGATGGATTTAGCAAAAGAGGTGACAACTAAACAGATTTATCCGTGGTTACAGGGGAGCTGGAAGCTGGCAGGGGGATTACCGGAAGATAAGCAAGAACAGGATCTGCCTTATCATGTTGTTGCTTATGACTTTGGTGCAAAACGTAATATCTTGCGAATGCTGGTGGATCGTGGCTGCCGCCTGACAGTTGTTCCTGCCCAGACATCGGCTGAAGATGTACTGAAACTGAACCCGGATGGTATTTTCTTGTCCAATGGGCCGGGCGATCCGGTGCCTTGTGGTTATGCAATCGATGCAGTCAAAACCCTACTTGAGACAGAGATTCCGATCTTTGGTATCTGCCTTGGACACCAATTGTTGGCGTTAGCCAGTGGCGCTGAAACTATGAAAATGAAATTCGGCCATCATGGTGGTAACCATCCGGTGAAAGATCTTGAATGTAATGTTGTAATGATTACTGCACAAAACCACGGCTTTGCTGTGAATGAAAAATCACTGCCGTCAAATTTGCGCGTTACTCATAAATCTCTGTTTGACGGCACGTTGCAAGGGATTCATCGTACCGATAAACCTGCATTCAGCTTCCAGGGGCATCCAGAAGCTAGCCCTGGTCCACATGAAACTGCATCGTTATTTGATCACTTTATTGAACTCATTGAGCAGTATTGTCAGAAAAATAATCGTCATAACACCAAGTAATCAGGAGAAAATAAAATGGCAAAACGTACTGATATTAAAAGTATCCTGATCCTGGGTGCCGGCCCAATTGTTATTGGTCAGGCTTGTGAATTCGACTACTCAGGAGCACAAGCGTGTAAAGCGTTACGGGAAGAAGGTTATCGTGTCGTTCTGGTGAACTCGAATCCTGCTACCATTATGACTGATCCAGAAATGGCCGATGCCACTTATATTGAACCGATCCACTGGGAAGTGGTACGTAAAATCATTGAAAAAGAGCGTCCCGATGCGATTCTGCCAACAATGGGCGGACAAACTGCACTCAACTGTGTGCTAGAACTGGAGCGTCAGGGTGTTCTGAAAGAGTTTGGCGTTACCATGATTGGCGCTACCGCGGATGCAATTGACAAAGCGGAAGATCGCCACCGTTTCGATATAGCAATGAAAAAGATTGGCTTGGAAACTCCGCGTTCTGGTATCGCCCATTCAATGGAAGAAGCGCTGGTAATCGCTGATCAAGTCGGTTTTCCTTGTATTATTCGTCCTTCCTTTACTATGGGAGGAAGCGGTGGTGGTATTGCTTATAACCGCGAAGAATTTGAGGAAATTTGTGAGCGTGGCTTGGATCTTTCACCAACCAATGAACTCTTGATTGATGAATCTCTGATTGGTTGGAAAGAGTATGAAATGGAAGTTGTGCGGGATAAAAACGATAACTGCATTATCGTCTGCTCTATTGAAAACTTTGATGCGATGGGGATTCATACCGGTGATTCCATCACGGTCGCCCCGGCGCAAACGCTGACGGATAAAGAGTATCAAATCATGCGTAACGCTTCGATGGCGGTATTGCGTGAAATCGGTGTAGAAACTGGGGGATCTAACGTACAGTTTGCAGTGAACCCAAAAAATGGCCGTTTAGTTATCATCGAAATGAATCCTCGCGTTTCTCGCTCTTCTGCGTTGGCTTCGAAAGCGACAGGTTTCCCGATCGCTAAAATTGCCGCTAAATTGGCTGTGGGTTATACCCTTGATGAGTTGATGAATGATATCACTGGTGGTCGCACGCCAGCTTCCTTTGAGCCTTCTATCGACTACGTAGTCACTAAAGTTCCTCGCTTTAATTTCGAGAAATTTGCTGGGGCTAATGATCGTCTGACAACCCAGATGAAATCTGTTGGTGAGGTGATGGCGATTGGTCGCACTCAGCAAGAATCTCTGCAAAAAGCATTGCGTGGTTTGGAAGTGGGGGCAACTGGTTTTGACCCGAAAGTCAGTTTAGATGATCCAGAAGCATTGACTAAAATTCGTCGCGAATTAAAAGATGCAGGTGCTGAGCGTATCTGGTATATCGCGGATGCTTTCCGTGCAGGTATGTCTGTTGATGGTATTTTTAACTTGACTGATATTGATCGCTGGTTCTTAGTGCAAATTGAAGAGCTAGTGCGATTGGAGGAGCAGGTGGCAGAACAGGGCATTAACAGCTTGACGGCTGACTTCCTGCGTCATCTGAAGCGTAAAGGTTTTGCTGATGCACGTCTGGCGAAACTGGTCGGTGTGGCCGAAAAAGAGATCCGCAAACTGCGCCACAAATATAATCTGTATCCGGTTTACAAGCGCGTTGATACCTGTGCGGCAGAATTTGCGACTGATACTGCATACATGTATTCCACTTATGAAGATGAGTGTGAAGCTAATCCGCATAGTGACAAGCCAAAAATCATGATATTGGGTGGTGGTCCGAATCGTATTGGGCAGGGGATTGAATTCGACTATTGTTGTGTTCATGCAGCCTTGGCACTGCGTGAAGATGGGTATGAAACCATCATGGTGAACTGTAACCCGGAAACCGTTTCAACAGATTACGATACTTCGGACCGTCTCTATTTCGAACCGGTGACTTTGGAAGATGTTCTTGAGATTGTGCGTGTTGAGCAGCCAAAAGGTGTGATTGTTCAGTATGGTGGGCAGACTCCGCTGAAATTGGCTCGAGAACTGGAAATTGCCGGTGTTCCAATTATTGGTACCAGCCCGGATGCGATTGATCGTGCGGAAGACCGTGAGCGTTTCAAACAGGCAGTAAATCGCCTTGGCCTGAAACAACCCGAAAATGCCACAGTGACCACGATAGAACGGGCAGTTGAGAAGGCAAATATTCTGGGTTATCCGCTGGTGGTTCGTCCATCCTATGTTTTGGGTGGCCGTGCGATGGAAATCGTCTATGACGAAGTTGACCTGCGCCGTTACTTCCAGACGGCGGTCAATGTCTCTAATGATGCCCCAGTATTGCTTGATTGTTTCCTTGATGATGCAGTGGAAGTAGACGTTGACGCTATTTGTGACGGTGAACGTGTATTGATCGGCGGTATTATGGAACATATTGAGCAGGCAGGTGTGCATTCTGGCGACTCAGCTTGTTCACTGCCTGCTTACACCCTAAGTCAAGAAATCCAGGATGTCATGCGCCAGCAGGTAGAAAAACTGGCGTTTGAATTGGGGGTACATGGCTTGATGAATGTCCAGTTTGCCGTCAAGAATGACGAAGTTTATCTGATTGAAGTCAACCCGCGTGCGGCTCGTACTGTGCCATTTGTTTCTAAAGCGACCGGTTTACCACTGGCGAAAGTTGCGGCTCGTGTGATGGTTGGTCAATCTCTGGCTGAGCAAAATGCAACTCAGGAGATCATTCCACCATATTATTCGGTGAAAGAAGTTGTATTGCCTTTCAACAAATTCCCTGGTGTGGATCCAATTCTTGGGCCTGAAATGCGGTCAACCGGAGAAGTAATGGGGGTTGGGCGTACATTTGCCGAAGCTTTCTCAAAGGCACTATTGGGATGTAACGCCAGAATGCCGCAAAATGGTAGAGCACTTTTATCAGTGCGTGAAGGTGATAAAGGCCGGGTTGTGGATTTGGCCGCTAAATTGCTGAAACAGGGCTTTGAACTGGATGCGACTCATGGTACTGCGGTTGTGCTAGGTGAAGCGGGGATTAACCCTCGTCTGGTGAATAAAGTTCACGAAGGGCGTCCGCATATTCAGGATAGAACCAAAAATGGTGAATATAGCTATATTGTAAACACGACTGCGGGTCGTCAGGCGATTGAGGATTCCAAACTTATTCGCCGTAGTGCACTACAATATAAAGTGCATTATGACACCACATTAAATGGTGGATTTGCTACAACAATGGCACTGAGTGCAGATCCAACTGAGCAGGTGATTTCTGTACAGGAAATGCATGCGATGATTAATAGCTAGTCTATATTCTGATTAATTGAAGTAATAAAAAGGTGCGCTTGAGAAAGCGCACTTATTATTTATTACTGACAAAATGCCGGATAAAAAAATCAGCACTTTGTTAATAAGTTGAACCCCAGCCTTTTAGCTGGAGTGGTTATTATTTCTTATTTTCAGGGTAATTATAGTGGTCTGGGATCTTATAATTTTCAGGAGTTTTCGGCCAATTATATCGATCTGTCCAACCTATCATTTCTATATCTTCAAAGATTCCATCAAAAAAATTACGTAAATTCATTGCATATATCCTAGCCATTACTAATGCTGTCTGAACTGCAACCACATCATTTTGGTCAAGGGCTTTTTTTGATACTGCAAACATGGATATCAATTTTTTGAGCTCATCTTGCAGTTCATCATCCAGATTTAACGAATAATCAAGGCTACCATCATTATCAAGCTTATTTTTTGAGATATTGCAAGCTGCTGCTAGCTCGACTAAAATCGTTTTTATGTCATTTAACTTGTTTATTTCAGTCAATTTTAAGTTTCCTCCCTTGACCAGCTTTGGTCTTATCCACATTTACTGGACTATCTAAATTAAGGACTGCTGCTGTTTAAAAAACTCTCCCATATTACTAACAGCACCTTTATTCGGCTGATAAGGCTGTTTATTCTTCCCAACAATCGAAGCAACCGAAGCTTTACCGCCGATAGCGCCACCAATACCGGCAGATTCTACCGCCTCTTTGGCTATTAATGCACCTTTTTCCCAGGTTGGCAGCGAGTTATATAACAGCCCTAAATAACGCTCCCGATGATTTTGCCTCCCACCTGGATTTTCATCGGGCCGCTGAATATTTTATCCAGCGTTATTACTACTAGTTTTTTAAATAATTTCTGCTGATAGGTAAGTAGTAACCAACAGATAAATAAACCCTAGCCGTGTGAACTGCACCTTTATAAGTTGAGTATCCAACTTTTGGGGTGCAGTTCAGATGATCGGGGGAACTAAAACCAAAATTAAAAATATACAAATTTTACGAATTAATAAGATCCTTTTTAGTTTCAATCAGAAGTTCAATAAATTCATCTAATGGAAACTTCAATTCAACTTGTTCAGATAATATTCTTAAATCAGGAAAAAACTCTACTTCAATATGTTCAATCCCCTTATCCTTATTAATTTGGCAAAGAATTTGATTTTTATATGATATCTCAACTGTTAATTCTTCATATTTATTATCACTGAAAAAATCAACATTAAAATCTGTACGCATAACTATTTATTCCTTTTCGGATCTAGAACACCAGAGAAAGATCCATCTGCATTATAGCGAACACCTCTTCCATCAGGAAGTCGATATTCAATACCTCCACGGGATAATTCTGTTTTGATAGTATTTGGATTTCCTAATACTTCATTAACAAATTTATTTGCTGCTGCATTTTTTTGAGCTACATTTCCTTTTAGTGGTTCAAATGTTCCATCTTGTCGACCTGCATGTTTTTCCCATGCCCTAGCGGCTTCAGATAGACCTTGTGGATTCATTGGCTTGTTGGCAGAACTGACTAAGTCCTCAATAGTAAATTTATTTCCTTGATTTACTACACTCGTCCCTTTTCCAGTTTCAGATTTCCCCTCTGTACCCTGATTCGGTTGATAAGGTTGTTTATTCTTCCCAACAATCGAAGCAACCGAAGCTTTACTGCCGATAGCGCCACCAATACCGGCAGATTCTACCGCTTCTTTGGCTATTAGTGCACCTTTTTCCTAGGCAGGCAGTTGTTCAAGCATATTAAGAAAAGATCCCAGCTTTTAGTACTGGGATCTTTCTGGTTTAAGGGAGTTGAGCAAGTAAGGATTTTACTTGCTCTGTATCTTCTGGATGTAATTGAAGATATTTCTCACAGGCTAGTTTTACATATTTGAAACAGGTTGCTTCGCTTACAATTATTGTTGGTGCTTGTTCCGGTGGATAGCCCCATGTAAACTCAACCCCTTCAAAATGTTCTTCTTCAAAAAAGCTATTCATATCTGGAAAGCTACAGTAAGCACCATCTGTAGAAAAACCATGCCTTTTTATAATATTTTCTATAACATCGTAAAAATAATTTTTTCCCTTTTGGTACATCACATCAAAATAGCCTTTCAGAATCCACTCAGGATTACTTTCATCATATGGTTGACCAAATAATTCTTGTTTCACTGTTATTTCCTTATTGAGGATGGAAGTTATTGATAGAGCCAGTGTCTTTGTCTATGTATATTCTAAATGTGATCCCTCCAGCCTTACCATCATATGCAGAAAGCCCTTTAGCTATAGCTTCTTTATACCCCGATGATGATGCTTGTTGTCCAAGTTCAATCATCTTTTGATCACTGATGATCTTTGGATCATAGACAGTTTTTGTGAATGGTTTTTCTTTATAACCAATGACATTTCCTGCTCTGTCGTATGCAGGAATTTGATATTTTATTTCGGTAATTCCATTCACACTTGTTGGCGTTGAGCTAATAATTTTTATCCCGTTTGTATTGACTGTATTATTGAAGGCTTCAGCATTATGTGTTCCTTTGATTCCTGCTTTTTGAGTAATTCCATCAAAGCTAGTTAAGTGATTTTTCTGGTTAATATTAAAATGGATCCCTTCTGGGTAAGTGGTCGTTCCCTTTCCAGTTGTACCCTTATTAGGTTGATAAGGCTGTTTATTCTTCCCAACAATCGAAGCAACCGAAGCTTTACCGCCAATAGCACCGCCAATACCGGCAGATTCTACCGCTTCTTTGGCTATTAATGCACCTTTTTCCCAGGCAGGCAGCGAGTTATACAACAGCCCTAAATCGTTCTGGTTTTCTGTCGTCACAAACTGGCTGATGCGATGAGCATCCTCAGCCGATAAGTCAAACATCCATCTTAAGCCACTGATGGCATCTGCTGTTTTTATCCCGCCGTCCATTTCGGCCTGATAGGTCAATGTACATAACCCACCGCTCCCGGCACAGTCAGATAACATGTCTGCCCGTTGTGCTGCGCTCAGTTTGTTGTATTTGTTCCAGATTGTTTCGGTAGGCGTTCCCTGCTTATTAGCTTCCTGGAGCTCTCTGGTCAGATTACTAGCTTGTTTACGCATATCTGGTGATTATTGGCAATAAGGCAGAAAGCCCACGTGATGTGGGCTTTCGGTTCATAATGGCTGGGATTATTATTTACTAGATGGATAAATGTAATTATCAGGGATCTTTGGCCAACCATTCAGACCAAGCAATACTTCTACATCTTCAGTTATTGCTTCAAAGAAACTAGATAAACTCATTGAATGACTACGGATTCTCAATAAAGCTGCTTGTGCAGTCACTTCATCTCTATTTTCTGTCGCATTAGCTAGCAACTCAGCGGTATCACACAATAAAGTTAAATATCTTTTTAGTCTTTTATCTAAGTGGTCATTGTAGTTTACTGATAGGTTATCCGTATCTATCGTACCAATAGATTTTTGGTTGAGAATGAGCAAAAAGTCTTTTTTCATTCTATCAAGAGGAATATGGTCTATCATTTTGGTAATCTCCGTCCTTCAGCCATTGCTTTTTGAGTTTTAACTTCATTGTACGAACCATCTAAATTAAGAACAGATTTGAATTTCCCATTCTTATCAAATAGTTCAATATGATTTTTATGCATACCATCAAGATAATATTTATCACCTTTAGCTATATGATCTCCGACCACATCTTTAGCTTGATAAACACTTTGGCCTTGATAGATTTGGCTGGTTTTACTGGAGCTATTCTTTATCTGACTTCCAAATCCGGATTGTCTAAAAAATTCTCCCATATTACCAACAGCACCTTTATTCGGCTGATAAGGTTGTTTATTCTTCCCAACAATCGAAGCAACCGAAGCTTTACCGCCGATAGCGCCACCAATACCGGCAGATTCTACCGCTTCTTTAGCTATCAGTGCACCTTTTTCCCAGGCAGGCAGCGAGTTATACAACAGCCCTAAATCGTTCTGGTTTTCTGTCGTCACAAACTGGCTGATACGATGGGCATCCTCAGCCGATAAGTCAAACATCCATCTTAAGCCACTGATGGCATCTGCTGTTTTTATCCCGCCGTCCATTTCGGCCTGATAGGTCAATGTACATAACCCACCGCTCCCGGCACAGTCAGATAACATGTCTGCCCGTTGTGCTGCGCTCAGTTTGTTGTATTTGTTCCAGATTGCTTCGGTAGGCGTTCCCTGCTTATTGGCTTCCTGGAGTTCTCTGACCAGATTGTAGGCATTCATGGAGTTCAGGTGGTTAAAGAGAATAACAATTTCTCCGGCATTCGCCCCACTGTTAGCGCCTTTGGCACTGTTGGTCGCAATGGCCCCTGCAACGCTGCCAATGATTTTGCCACCCGCCTGAATTTTCATTGGATCATTGAATGTTTTATCCAATGTTATCGCGGCCAGTTCTGCGGCTAATGCCCCGGCAGCCGCCCCTTTGGCATCACCGCCGCCAATTTCCGCTGCAAGGGCAGAAACCGCCGCAT
>NZ_JAHZMK010000043.1:32069-88480 GCF_020387775.1 Photorhabdus antumapuensis | reverse complement strand
TCTATGAAGGGGGATTTTTACTATGTATTGCGATGGATTCATATTTTAAAAATAAGATTTATTTTGATTAATATATAAAAATGATATTGAGATAAATGTCAAATATATCTTTTCTGAATAAATTAAAATAAACGCCAGAGCAATCTGGCATTTATGAATAAAAATTATTTGTTTATCTGATGGGTTTGAGAAATATTTTTCTTTTTGCTAAAGAAATAGGTGATTGATAATAAGATTACCCATGTGATTCCCACAATTAATGCAATGCGGGTTTTCTCGAAATAGCCCAGTAATACAATAACAAATACCATAAAGATAATTGTTAATATTGGTGCTATTGGCCACATAGGAACAGGGAATTTTAATGTTTTAACTTCTTCTTTATTCATTTTGCGGCGCATAGCAACCTGAGAAAGCAGGATCATCAGCCATACCCACACAGTGGCAAATGTTGCGATAGAAGCAATGATAACGAAAATTTCATTCGGAAGCAGATAGTTAAGAACAACGCCAATCAGCAGGACGGCTGACATAACTACCACTGTCATCCACGGTACACCATTACGGCTCAGCTTGGTGAATGATTTAGGCGCCTGTCCTTCTTGGGCCATACCATACATCATGCGGCCAGCACCAAAAATATCGCTATTAATTGCAGAAATTGCGGCAGTAATAACCACAATGTTAAGAATATTAGCCGCAGAATTAATACCTAGGCTAGAAAAAATCTGTACGAATGGACTCCCTTCTTGACCAATTTGATTCCACGGATAGATACACATCAGAATAAACAGGGTCAATACGTAGAACAGCAAAATACGGAAAGGAACAGCATTGATTGCTTTTGGAATAGTTTTTTCAGGATTTTTAGCTTCGCTGGCAGTAATACCAATGACTTCAATACCACCAAAAGCAAACATCACAATGGCAAGTGAAGCTATAACACCACTGATGCCATTAGGCATAAAACCGCCATATTCCCATAAACTGGAAATGCCGGTTACATGGTCTGTTTCCTGACCGAATCCATATACCATGATAGCCATGCCGCCGATAATCATAGCGATAATTGCGGTAACTTTCACAATAGAAAGCCAGAATTCCATTTCACCGAAAATCTTCACATGGCAAAGATTAATTGCGCCAATAAAGCAGACAATGCTTAGCACCCAGATCCACTGTTCCACATGTGGGAACCAGAGCTTCATATAAAAACCAAATGCAGTAACGTCAGCCAGGCAGACGATCAGCATTTCGAATATATAATTCCATCCGGTTAGAAATCCGGCTAAAGGGCCGAGGTAATGGCTGGCATAGTGTGAAAAAGAACCGGCTACTGGATGGTGAACAGCCATTTCGCCTAATGCACGCATCACCATAAATACGGCAGCACCGCCGATTAAATAGGCGAGTAATACGGCGGGTCCAGCTTGCTGAATAGCTGCTGCGGAGCCATAGAACAGCCCTGTGCCTATTGCGGAGCCTAATGCCATAAAGCGGATGTGCCGCCCGGTTAGACCCCGTTTCAGCTGAGTTTCATTATTCTGCATTATTTATTCCTGTCACTTTCTCAGTGCTAGATATATTTTAAGCACACAATGCCCCGATAAGCTTCATATTAGCCGAGCGAAGCAAACCCTGTACCTTACCATAAAGATTGATGTCTGCGGGATAGATATCTGTAATAATGCATTCCTATCTAATGAAACCAGAGATTTTTATGTTTTACCCGATTAACGAAATATTCCAGACATTGCAGGGAGAAGGTTTTTTTACGGGAGTCCCGGCAATTTTTATTCGTCTGCAAGGGTGTCCGATCGGTTGTAGCTGGTGTGATACTAAACACACCTGGGAAAAAGAAGCCGAAAAGCAGCGAATGCTGGAGACAATCTTACTGAAGACGAATGAAAGCGATGAATGGGGTGAAGCATCACCTAAGCAAATTGCAGCACTGTTTGTTCAACAGGGATATACCGCGCGTCATGTTGTTATTACTGGTGGTGAGCCTTGCCTTTATGATCTTACTCCTCTGACTGAAGAGTTAGAAAGCCTTGGCTATCAATGCCAGATAGAAACCAGTGGTACGTATCATGTTAAATGTTCTTCTGCCACTTGGGTGACAGTTTCGCCAAAAGTTAAAATGCGTGGTGGTTATCAGGTATTGCAGCAAGCTTTGCAGAGAGCTAATGAAATAAAACATCCAGTTGCACGTGAAAGAGATATTGAGGCATTGGATGAGTTATTAGCGGTATTGGATGACAACTCATCGCGTATTATTGCATTGCAACCGATTAGCCAGAAAGAAGACGCTACCCGTTTATGTATTGAAACTTGTATTGCGCGCAATTGGCGGCTTTCTATGCAAACACATAAGTATTTGAATATTGCTTGAGAGATTACTGCACTGGAGGTTTCCTGGTGCAGTAATTTGTTTCACTTTCCGCGGAAAATACATCCTGCGTTACAGGTTTCTTTCACCATAACGGCACTGAGTTGTGGAATTGAGGGTTTAACTTTAGCCCAAATCCAGGCTGCCAGTACTTCGCTAGTTGGGTTTTCCAGTCCAGGGATATCATTCAGGTAGTGGTGATCTAGCTGTTCCCAAATGGGTTTAAATACAGTTTTTAGATCAGCAAAGTCCATAATCCAACCACTATGAGGATCGACTTCCCCGGTAATTTCCAGCCGAACCATAAATGAGTGCCCATGCAGGCGTCCGCATTTATGGCCTTCTGGAACATGTGGCAGGTGGTGGGCGGCTTCAAACTGAAAATCTTTAAAAATCGTTGTGCTCATAGTGGTTCTCCCTGACTTCAAAAAACCCGTCATTCTACCTGATCCTCTGAATTAAACCTGGTTTTTTCATTTTTTTGCCATTGCTCTTATTAACTGTTTTATAGATATATTAAATCTGTAAATATGGTTAGGCGTTTTGGTTATTTGATATTGCGATAGTTTCTTTAAATAGTAACAAGTCGCTGAGATAACCTTACAAACAATCCCTATTTATTTTCTCTACTAAAAATAACGGACATTAGTAATCGTAAAGGGCAGCACAGGACAATGAGCATAAAACCACCTTCAATTTCACTTCTTCCGGTTTCACCTGAACAGCTAGCGCGTTTGCAATCGGCAGTTGGGGATTTTTCACCGACTCAATTAGCCTGGCTGTCTGGTTATTTTTGGGGAATGGTAAATCAACAACCACAGGTTCAGGCTGTGGCTCCGGCGGTTCCGGCACAGGAGACGATTACATTAATTTCAGCTTCACAAACCGGTAATGCTCGCCGTTTGGCCGAGCAACTCCGCGATGATTTGTTGGCAGAGAAACTCAATGTCAATCTATTCAATGCCAGTGATTATAAATTCAAACAAATTTCTCAAGAAAAGATACTGATAATTATTGCTTCTACTCAAGGTGAAGGAGAACCTGCTGAGGAAGCGGTTGCATTATATAAATATCTCTATTCTAAAAAGGCACCGAAGCTGAATGGTGCGGTATTTGCGGTTTTTGGTCTGGGTGATACTTCTTATGAGCGGTTCTGCCAGGCCGGAAAAGATTTCGATAATCGTCTCAATGAATTAGGTGCTCAACGGCTTCTGGAGCGTGTAGATGGTGATGTGGAATATCAGCAGGTTGCGGCCCAGTGGCGTAAACAATTAACTGGGATACTGAAACAGCGTATTCCGGCTGAGACAGGAACTGTGATTATTTCTGCACAGAACAGATCGGTAAATGAAGTTTTCTCAACTTCTTATACTAAACAGGCACCATTGACTGCGGCTTTAGCTACTTGTCAGAAAATAACGGGCCGTGGTTCTGATAAAGATGTTCGCCATATTGAAATTGATCTGGGAGATTCCGGTCTGCGTTATCAACCGGGTGATGCTTTGGGTGTCTGGTTTAAAAATGATCCGGCTCTGGTGGATGAATTGTTGAATCTACTCTGGTTGGAAGGAACAGAACAGATTGAAGTTAATGGTCAGAAATTACCATTAAGGGAAGCACTGATCAGCCATGTTGAGCTAACCCAAAATACTAGCTTGATTGTAGAAAAATATGCTGTGCTGGCAAAAAATGAGAAATTATTGTCTCTGATTGCCGATAAACAGGCATTACAGCAATACGCTCACAATAAACCTATTGCCGATATGGTAAGAGAGGCTGCTTCTCAGCCAGAAGCTCAACAGGTTATTGATTTATTGCGGCCTCTA
The DNA here is from genome assembly GCF_020387775.1 of Photorhabdus antumapuensis. NCBI lineage: Bacteria > Pseudomonadati > Pseudomonadota > Gammaproteobacteria > Enterobacterales > Morganellaceae > Photorhabdus > Photorhabdus antumapuensis. Next base: position 84,265 of record NZ_JAHZMK010000043.1, on the reverse strand, counting down.
ACGCCAAGACTTTATTCAATTTCTTCCTCTCAGGCTGAAGTAGAAAATGAAGTTCATATTACAGTCGGTGTTGTTCGTTATGAAATTGATGGTCGGGCCCGCACCGGCGGTGCATCCGGCTATCTGGCAGATCGCTTACAGGAAAATGGTGATATTCGTATTTTTGTTGAGCATAACGATAATTTTCGTCTGCCTGCTGATCCACGCACGGCTGTCATCATGATTGGGCCGGGAACTGGAATTGCACCATTTCGGGCATTTATGCAGCAAAGGGAGGCCGATGGCGCTGAAGGGAAAAATTGGCTGTTCTTTGGTAATCCACATTTCACGGAAGATTTTCTCTATCAAATGGAGTGGCAGCGTTATGTCAAAGATGGCCTGTTGACTCGTATTGATCTGGCGTGGTCCCGTGATCAGCAGCATAAAGTTTATGTTCAGGACAAATTGCGTGAGCAGGGCGAAGAAGTGTGGCGTTGGATAAAGGAAGGGGCACATCTGTATGTATGCGGTGATGCAAACCGGATGGCGAAAGATGTGGAACATGCGTTGCTGGATATTATTGCTGAGTATGGTGGCATGGATATCGAACAGGCAGATGAATTCTTAAGTGAACTGCGCCTTGAGCGCCGTTATCAGAGGGATGTGTACTAATGAACGATAAACAACATGGTCCTTTGATTGTTAAAGGTAAACTGGCTGACAGTGAACGTATGAAGCGGGAGAGTAACTTCCTGCGAGGTACGATTAGCGAAGATTTAACAAATGGCTTGACAGGAGGTTTTGAAGGGGACAATTTCCTGTTGATTCGTTTTCATGGCATGTACCAGCAGGATGATCGTGATATCCGTGCTGAACGGGCAGAGCAAAAACTAGAGCCACGTCATGCAATGATGTTGCGCTGTCGTCTGCCGGGTGGCGTGATTACGCCACAGCAATGGCTGGGTATTGATAAGTTTGCTGAGGAAAATACCCTTTATGGCAGTATCCGGTTGACTAACCGTCAGACATTTCAATTTCATGGTATTTTGAAAGGGGATGTAAAACCTGCACATCAATTACTGAATCAGGTTGGTCTGGATTCGCTTGCGACGGCGAATGACGTTAACCGCAATGTGCTTTGTACCTCGAATCCTATTCAATCAGAGCTGCATCAGCAAGCCTACGAATGGGCAAAGAAAATTTCAGAACATTTGCTGCCACGTACCCGTGCTTATGCTGAACTCTGGCTGGATAAAGAAAAAGTTGCAACTACGGATGAAGAGCCGATTCTTGGGCCCACTTATTTGCCGCGTAAGTTCAAAACCACGGTAGTTATTCCTCCCCAGAATGATGTTGATCTACATGCTAACGATCTGAGCTTCGTTGCCATTTCAGAAGGTGGCAGACTGATTGGTTTTAACGTGCTGGTGGGTGGTGGTTTGGCGATGACTCACGGCGATAAAAATACCTATCCACGAATGGCGAGTGAATTTGGTTATATTCCGCTTGAGCATACATTGGCGATTGCTGAAGCTGTGGTGACCACTCAGCGTGACTGGGGTAACCGGACTGAGCGTAAAAATGCTAAAACCAAGTATACGTTGGAGCGGGTTGGCATTAACACCTTTAAAGAGGAAGTGGAAAAACGTGCGGGCGTGAAATTTGAAGCAATCCGGCCTTATGAATTTACTGGCCGTGGTGATCAAATTGGCTGGCTAAAAGGAATCGATGATAAATGGCATTTGACGCTGTTTATTGAGAATGGCCGCCTTTTGGACTATCCGGGCAGGCCACTGAAAAGTGGCGTTGCCGAAATTGCAAAAATCCACAAAGGGGATTTTCGCCTGACAGCCAACCAGAACTTAATCATTGCTGGTATTCCTGAAAGTGAAAAACAGCGCATTGAAACTATCGCCCGTCAACATGGGTTGATTGACGATAAAACCACCGTTCAGCGTGAAAACTCAATGGCTTGTGTCTCTTTCCCAACTTGTCCATTGGCAATGGCTGAGGCTGAGCGTTTTTTGCCGGAGTTTGTCACCCATGTTGAACAACTGATGAATAAACACGGTATTGGTGATGAACATATTGTTTTGAGGGTGACGGGTTGCCCGAATGGTTGTGGTAGAGCTATGTTGGCGGAAGTGGGGTTGGTGGGTAAAGCGCTTGATCGCTATAACCTTCATCTTGGTGGAAACCGGATCGGCACTCGTATTCCACGCATGTATAAAGAAAATATCAGTTCTGAAGCGATCTTATCCATCATGGATGAACTTATCGGGTGCTGGGCGATAGGGAGGCAACTAAATGAAGGCTTTGGCGATTTCCTGATCCGTACCGATATTATCAAACCGGTACTGGATGCGGCCCGCGATTTTTACGATTGGCAGGAGGCGGTATGAGCCAACTCAGCTTATCACAATTGGTTGGAGTGGCGACAGAACAGCAGGAGACATCACTGGTTGAGATTAATCAGCGACTTGAAATTATGGATGCTCATCAGCGGGTAAATTGGGCATTGGAGAATTTGCCGGGGGAGTTTGTTCTTTCTTCCAGTTTTGGCATTCAGGCGGCGGTATGTCTTCATTTAGTGGCACAGGAATACCCGGATATTCCTGTCATTCTTACTGATACCGGCTATTTGTTCCCTGAAACTTATCAATTCATAGATAAATTAACAACGCAACTGAAACTGAATCTGCAAGTATTCAGTGCTGAACATTCTCCAGCCTGGCAAGAAGCTCGTTATGGAAAATTGTGGGAACAAGGTGTAGAGGGAATCGAACGCTACAATCAAATTAATAAAGTCGAACCAATGAATCGGGCTTTGAAAAACCTGAGAGCACAAAGTTGGTTTGCTGGTTTACGCCGCCAGCAATCTGAAAGCCGATCAAAATTACCGGTTTTGTCTGTACAGCGTGGCGTATTTAAGCTCTTGCCGATTATCGACTGGGATAACAAACATGTGCATCAATATCTTACAAAGCATGGGTTGGAATATCATCCATTATGGGAACAGGGTTATCTCTCTGTTGGTGATACTCATACAACCCAAAAATGGGAACCGGGTATGAGTGAAGAACAAACCCGTTTCTTTGGCTTAAAGAGAGAATGTGGGTTACATGAAAATTAAAAAACCGGATATTTCCTGAGTGGGATCGATGGTAAAGCCCTCGCTTTGTTTTATGGCGGGGCTTTGTGCAATGGATTTTTACGCCTATTTCATTTGTTCATTTAAACTTTCAATGATAAATGCGTTCACCGAAACTTGATGCTCGGCTGCTGCATGATGCAATTGCTCCCCAAATGATTCGGGGTAGCCCTGAATACTATCAGAGATAAAATCACAATAACCGGACAATACTAAGAATTTACCCCTGAACATGCCGATTTCCGGCACGTAGCTAATAACAGCCAGTTGCCCGGCTACTGTCATTATATTTTGTGCTTTCATCTTCATCCTCATGCAATCTAATGAAAAGCTATTCTAGAAAGGTCACCTATATTCCATTACAGAACAATTAATTCCTTTTTGTCATTTTATAACTTTACCACCGACTCATATATTCATTCGAAACAGTTTCATTACTTATAAATATTTCACTGGATACAAAGGGCAATTGTGGATTACTTACCGATATTTGTTGAGTTGAAAGGGCGGCTTGTATTACTTGTCGGTGGTGGAGAGGTGGCTGCACGTAAGGCGACTCTACTACTACGGGCAGGTGCATTATTACAGGTTGTAACGCCTGAATTATGCTCTGAATTACAACAGCGTTATCAAGCTGGTGAGCTGGAATGGTATAAGAGAGAATTCCAACCTGAATATCTTGATGGCATCTTTTTGGTCATTGCGGCGACTGATGATCGCATTCTAAATCATCAGGTTTTTACCGAGGCGGATAAGCGCGGTATTTTGGTCAATGTCGTTGATGATCAATCTCATTGCTCATTTATTTTTCCATCAATTATCGATCGTTCTCCTGTTTTAGTGGCGATTTCATCGGCGGGAAAAGCCCCGGTACTGGCGCGTTTAATACGGGAAAAGCTGGAGGCGTTACTGCCTTCCAGTCTTGGCACGATGGCAAAAATCGCCGGGAATTGGCGTGAACGAGTAAAACAGCGATTAACTTCCATGCGCCAGCGTCGTTCTTTTTGGGAACAGGCTTTTAATGGTCGTTTCGCTATGTTGGTTGCAAACGGTCAGATCCAACAGGCGGAAGAACAACTTGAGCAACAACTGGAACAGCCTGATTCACCGGGAGAATTGGCTCTGGTCGGTGCAGGTCCAGGCGATCCGGGATTACTGACATTGAGAGGATTACAGGTTATTCAGCAGGCTGATGTGGTGCTTTATGATCATCTGGTCAGCAGTGAAGTGCTGGATCTGGTTCGCCGTGATGCAGATAAAATTTGCGTTGGCAAAAGAGCGGGTAATCACTCTGTTTCTCAGGAAGAAACTAACCAATTGATAGTGAAATTTGCCAGACAGGGGAAAAAAGTGGTTCGCCTTAAAGGCGGTGATCCCTTTATCTTTGGTCGTGGTGGTGAGGAGTTACAGATTGCGGCATCAGCAGGCATTCCTTTTCAGGTCGTACCGGGCATTACCGCCGCTATTGGAGCGACTGCTTACGCGGGAATTCCTCTGACTCACCGGGAGCACTCGCAGAGTATCACTTTTATTACAGGTCATTGCCGGGAAAATGGTAATGAGCTGGATTGGCAGGCTTTGGCCAAAGGCAACCAGACTCTGGCGATTTATATGGGGACGGTGAAATCCGCCTTGATAAGCCATCAATTAATTTTACATGGGCGGGCGGAAGATACACCCGTGGCTGTTATCGGTTGTGGTACCCGTCCAGAGCAACAAGTGTTGACAGGCACTTTGCTGGAACTGGAACAGTTAGCACAGCAGGCACCGTCACCGGCGTTACTGGTAGTGGGGGAGGTAGTTCAACTCCACCATCAGATAGCCTGGTTTGGGCAACAACCTATTGCCAAGATAAGTCGTCCGGCAGTAGTCGATTTTGCATAAGGAGTGGTAATGGACAAGAAAAGATTGACACACTTGCAGCAACTTGAAGCTGAAAGTATCCATATTATACGAGAAGTGGCCGCAGAGTTTGAAAACCCAGTAATGCTTTACTCTATTGGTAAAGATTCTTCGGTCATGCTTCATCTTGCACGCAAGGCGTTCTATCCGGGAACCTTACCATTTCCTTTGCTGCACGTGGATACGGGCTGGAAATTCCGCGAAATGTACGAGTTTCGTGATCGTACCGCGAAGAATTACGGCTTTGAACTATTGGTGTATCGTAACCCGCAAGGGGAAGCAATGGGAATCAATCCATTTGTGCATGGTAGCGCCAAACATACTGACATCATGAAAACGGAAGGGTTAAAGCAGGCATTGGATAAATATGGTTTTGATGCTGCCTTTGGTGGCGCTCGTCGTGATGAAGAGAAATCACGTGCTAAGGAGCGGATCTATTCCTTCCGTGATCGCTCGCATCGTTGGGATCCTAAAAACCAGCGTCCTGAATTGTGGCGCAATTACAACGGTCAGATTAACAAAGGTGAAAGCATTCGCGTATTTCCACTTTCCAACTGGACTGAACTGGATGTTTGGCAATACATCTATCTGGAACAAATTGATATCGTTCCTCTCTATTTTGCCAAACCGCGTCCGGTAATAGAGCGTGATGGCACGCTGATTATGGTTGATGACGACCGGATCGATTTGAAGCCCGGCGAAGTTATCAGTCAGCGCAAAGTTCGTTTCCGTACTCTTGGTTGCTGGCCGCTGACGGGGGCCGTGAAATCTGATGCTGAAACATTGCCGGAAATTATTGAAGAGATGCTGATATCCACGACAAGTGAGCGGCAAGGACGGCTGATTGACAGTGATCAATCTGCTTCTATGGAACTGAAAAAACGTCAGGGTTATTTCTAAGGAGAACAACCATGTCCGCACTTGCACAAAATGAAGCTATTGCTGATCAAATTAAACAACAGGGTGGTGTGGAAGCCTATCTGCGTGCTCAACAGGATAAGGGATTGTTGCGTTTCCTGACTTGTGGCAGCGTGGATGATGGCAAAAGTACCCTGATTGGCCGTCTGTTACATGATACCCGTCAGATCTACGAAGATCAGCTTTCAACATTGCAGAATGACAGTAAACGAATCGGTACTCAGGGTGAAAAATTGGATTTGGCTTTGCTGGTGGATGGTCTCGCCGCAGAGCGCGAACAGGGCATCACCATTGATGTCGCTTATCGTTACTTTTCCACCGAAAAACGCAAATTTATTATTGCCGACACGCCGGGACATGAACAATACACCCGCAATATGGCGACAGGCGCATCGACCTGTGATCTCTCGATTCTGTTGATTGATGCCCGTAAAGGCGTTCAGGAGCAGACCCGTCGTCACAGTTTTATCAGTACCTTGCTGGGGATCCGCCACTTGGTGGTTGCGGTGAATAAAATGGATCTGATGGAATACAGGCAGGAGGTTTTTGACCTGATCAAACAAGATTATTTGAACTTTGCCGCTCAGTTGCCGACAGATTTGAAAATTTATTTTGTTCCGATCTCTGCACTTGATGGCGATAACATTGTCACCAGAAGTACCAATATGGCCTGGTATGAAGGGCCAGCGTTGTTGGATATTCTTGAAACCGCAGATGTAAAGAAAGAGGCTTCGAAGCAGTTATTGCGCTTCCCGGTACAGTATGTCAGCCGGCCTGATCTCGATTTTCGTGGTTACAGCGGTACACTTTCATCTGGGATTTTACGCAAGGGGCAGAAGATTAAAGTCATGCCATCTGGTGTAACCTCGCAAGTAGAGCGGATAGTGACTTTTGATGGTGATTTGGATTTTGCTGTCCCTGGTGAAGCAATTACCGTGGTGCTGAAAGATGAAATTGATATCAGCCGGGGCGATCTCCTGATTTCTGCTGCTGATGAGATGACGGTTACCCGGCATGCGTTGGTGGATGTCGTGTGGATGTCTGAACAGCCTTTGGTGCAGGGACAAAATCTTGATATCAAAGTGGCGGGTAAAAAGAGCCGTGGGAAAGTTGAGAATATCCAGTATCAGGTGGATATTACGAACCTGACACAACGGGTGGCTGTTGATTTACCATTGAATGCCATCGGATCAGTGGAGTTTTCTTTTGAAGAGCTATTAATGCTCGATAGTTATCAGCAAAATAGTGACACTGGCGGCATTATCTTTATTGATCGGCTGACTAATGTCACGGTTGGTGCTGGTTTGGTGCGTGAAATTCAGACAGATGTTTATGAAGGGCCAAAAGAATTCAGCGAATTTGAACTGGAATTGAATCGGTTGATTCGTCGTCATTTCCCTCATTGGGGAGCCAGAGATTTACTGGGAGGTAAATAAATTGTCTGACATTGAAAATTTGGCATCAGAAAATGTTGTCTGGCATCCATATCAACTGACCAGAGCGCAGCGGGAGGTTGAAAATGGGCATCCTGCATTGGTTATTTGGTTCACTGGTTTATCGGGTTCAGGTAAATCCACGGTGGCCGGGGCCTTAGAGCAGGCCCTGTTTCAACGGGGAATAAAAACTTATTTGCTTGATGGCGATAACTTGCGTCATGGTCTTTGTCGTGATTTGGGTTTCTCCGAACAGGATAGGCAGGAAAATATCCGCCGTGTGGGTGAAGTTGCCAGTTTGATGGTCGATGCGGGTTTAGTCGTGCTGACGGCTTTTATCTCCCCTCATAAAGCAGAGCGGAAAAAGGTGCGTGAACTGTTGGAACCGGGGAAATTTATTGAAGTTTTTGTCGATACACCATTGGAAATTTGCGAATCCCGTGATCCTAAGGGATTGTACAAAAAAGCCCGTGCAGGTGAAATCCGTCATTTCACAGGGATTGATTCAGTCTATGAGGTTCCCGATAACCCGGAAATTTATCTTCCAGGCCAGCAACCCGTTGAAACCTCCGTGGCCCAGTTGCTGGTGGAATTGGAAAAGAGCGGCACCATACGCTCAAGGATTCATCACGAATAACATCAACAAAGGCACATTATTGCGTCTTCAATGATGTGCTTGTGTAAATAGCTTCTTTAACTATTTTTCCCCTGTCCTGTTTTGTGATAGTAGCGTCATTCTTTGAGTTATGGGATGATTGACGGATATTTCAGGGGGCGGAAATGGGTAAGCTGACGCTACTATTACTGGTTTTACTCGGATGGTTACAGTATTCACTGTGGCTTGGTAAAAACGGCATTCACGATTATGTGCGGGTTAAGAATGATGTTACGACGCAAGAGCGTAATAACGGCAAACTTAAAGCGCGTAACGATCAGTTATCGGCGGAAATTGATGATCTTACGGGTGGGCAGGAAGCCATCGAAGAGCGATCCCGTAGTGAGCTGGGTATGATCAAACCGGGTGAAACTTTCTATCGTTTAATCATTGATAAATCTAAAGAAAACACTTCGCATCCCTCGACTCCAAATAATACTCAATAATTAAGATGAACAATCTATTACTTCATTCCTGTGCTGATATTATTGCTTTGGTACCCGCAGCGGGTATTGGTAGCCGAATGAATTCGGATTGCCCAAAGCAATATTTGTCTATTGCCGGAAAAGCTGTTATTGAACACACTCTAACTGCATTACTTAATCATCCCCGCATTCAACGCGTTGTGGTTGTTTTAAATCCGGCTGATACACTGTTTCAATCCCTTGAGGTTGCATCCGATTCGCGCATTACTACGGTAGTTGGTGGTGAACAGCGAGCCGATTCTGTGTTGGCTGGTTTAAATCATCTGGCTCATTTGACTGGCAATGATAATTGTTGGGTTTTAGTGCATGATGCTGCTCGCCCTTGCTTACACCATGACGATCTTGAACGTTTGCTACAATTGGCAGCAGCAGATGAACAGGGAAATATGGCATGTGGTGGTATTCTGGCATCTCCGGTCAGCGATACGATGAAGCGTGGACGTGTTGGTCAGGTTATTGACCATACGGTAGAGCGCCAAGATCTCTGGCATGCACTGACACCGCAGTTTTTTCCATTGATGTTACTAAGGGACTGTTTGTTAAAAGCGCTTTCGCAACACGCTAATATCACAGATGAAGCTTCTGCACTGGAATATTGTGGCTATCAACCGGTGTTGGTTAACGGGCGTGCGGACAATATAAAAGTCACACGTCCTGAAGATTTGGCATTGGCCGAATTTTATCTGTCTAGAAAATAAAGGAACAGACATCATGAGGATCGGACACGGTTTCGATGTACATAAATTTGGTGGTGAAGGACCGATTATTATCGGAGGTGTTCGTATTCCTTATGAACAAGGGCTGTTGGCGCATTCCGATGGTGATGTTGCTCTCCATGCAGCAACTGATGCTTTGTTAGGTGCTGCGGCATTGGGCGATATCGGGAAATTATTCCCAGATACTGATCTGGCGTTTAAAGGCGTGGATAGCCGTAAATTATTGCGCGAAGCCTATTCGCGTATCAGAGAAAAGGGTTATCGGATTGGTAATCTGGATATTACGATTATCGCTCAAGCACCCAAAATGTGGCCGCATATCCCACAAATGAGAGTCAATCTGGCAGAAGATCTGCAATGTCACATTGATGATATCAATGTTAAAGCCACAACCACCGAAAAATTGGGATTTGTTGGGCGTAAAGAAGGTATTGCTTGCGAAGCGGTTGCTTTGCTGGTTAAGGAATAATTGATGGTATTGGCTGAATTAAATTGGCTGTATGGGCAACCAGAAGCTACGGGGATATTAAAGGTTTCTCCGGAAGATTTTATTGTCTATGAAGATTTGGGATTTTCTCCTGATGGAGAAGGTGAGCACTTGATGGTGCATATTCGTAAGACGGGCTGTAATACCCAATTTGTTGCAGATAACCTCGCTCGTTTCGCGGGTATACCGTCTAGATCGGTCAGTTATGCCGGTTTAAAAGACCGTAATGCAGTGACAGAACAGTGGTTTTGTTTGCACTTACCGGGCAAACAGGAGCCTGATTTTGCCTCGTTTCAGCTTGAGGGATGTGAAGTTCTGACGACAGCTCGTCAGAAACGTAAACTACGTATTGGTGCATTGAAAGGAAATTCATTTACGCTGATTTTGCGGGAAATTAGTCATCACCAATTGGTTGAAAACAGATTACGGCTGATCCAGCAAGGTGGCGTGCCTAACTATTTTGGTGAACAGCGTTTTGGCTGGGATGGGCAGAATCTGATTCAAGCACAGCGTTGGGCAAATAATGAAATCCGAGTAAAAGAGAGAAATAAACGCAGTTTTTATCTGTCAGCCAGTCGTAGTGCTATGTTTAATGCGGTAGCCAGTGCGCGGATTGTTCTGAAACAGCAGCAACAGGTAATGAAGGGTGACGCCTTACAATTAACAGGGCGTGGTAGTTGGTTCGTTGCTGACGAAGCTGAATTGCCTTTATTGCAACAGCGGGTGATCGATGGAGAATTACAAATAACCGCACCGCTGCCTGGTGACGGTGAATTTGGAGCACAGCACCAAGCTGCGGATTTTGAACGACAATATTTACAGCCTTATGAATCGTTGTGGGAACTTATCAAGCGTGAAAGGGTGGAGGGTTCCCGTAGGGCGATTCTGGTGCAGCCTCAGAATCTGAGTTGGCAATGGCAAGATAATGACACGGTAAAAATCAGTTTCTGGTTGCCGGCTGGCAGTTTTGCTACCAGTGTGGTCAGGGAAATAATCAATCAGGATCAAAATAATGTTACGAATATTGTTGAGTAATGATGATGGTGTGACCGCTCCAGGGATTCAAGTTCTAGCGGCTGCATTGCGCGAAAGTTATCATGTGCAGGTTGTGGCACCTGATCGTAATCGGAGCGGTGCATCTAATGCATTGACCCTTGATCGTTCATTAAGTGTTAATACGCTGGAGAATGGTGACATTTCGGTATTGGGCGGCACACCAACAGATTGTGTTTATCTCGGTGTTAATCGGCTGGTGCTTCCGCGTCCTGAAATTGTTGTTTCTGGTATTAATCGTGGCCCTAACCTTGGGGATGATGTGATTTATTCCGGTACGGTTGCGGCTGCAATGGAAGGCCGCCATCTGGGGTTACCGGCATTGGCCATTTCACTTGATGGAGAATTGCATTACGAAACAGCGGCAAAAATCACATGTCGTTTGCTACAAATGCTACAAACAACGCCTCTGAAAGCGGGTAATATTTTAAATGTGAATGTCCCTGATCTGCCACTTGAGCACATTAAAGGTTTTCGGGTGACACGTTGTGGTAGCCGTCATGCTGCGGAAGAAGTTTATTCTATGCAAGATCCGAAAGGCAACATGCTTTACTGGTTGGGGCCACCGGGAGATAAACATGATGCTGGCCCTGAAACAGATTTTGCAGCGGTGGAACAGGGATATGTCTCTATTACGCCATTACAGATCGATCTGACTGCGTATAAAGCGCAGGCGTTAGTAAGGGATTGGTTAGCTAAAGCTGAGGTTGATGGAGAATGCTGAGTCGGGCAATGAAAAATTTGCTGACACAATTACGCCAGCAGGGAATAGAAGATGAACGTTTACTGGCTGCCATTTCCGCCGTGCCCAGAGAACGTTTTGTTGATGAAGCACTGGCACATAAAGCGTATGAAAATACGGCTTTGCCTATTGGTTATGGGCAAACGATTTCTCAGCCTTATATTGTTGCCCGTATGACTGAACTGCTTCAGTTAACACCAGATGCTAAGGTTTTGGAAATTGGTACTGGTTCTGGTTATCAGACGGCAATATTAGCGCATTTGGTCAAACATGTTTTCTCGGTAGAACGGATTAAGGGCTTACAGTGGCAGGCTAAACGCAGATTGAAACAGCTTGATTTGCATAATGTTTCAACCCGTCATGGGGATGGTTGGCAAGGATGGCCGTCGCGTGGGTTATTTGATGCTATTATTGTGACCGCGGCGCCTCCGTATATCCCAAAAGAACTGATGCTTCAGCTTGCTGATGGTGGCGTGATGGTTTTGCCCGTTGGTGAGCATACACAAATTCTTAAATCCGTGAAACGTCATGGCAATGGTTTTCATAGTGAAGTGATCGAAGCTGTACGTTTTGTGCCTCTTGTGCAAGGGGAACTGGCTTAAGTTCATAGTCTATTGCAACTATTTTTCAATTAATGGTTATATGCGCTTTAATAAGCGAAATTATTTTCGTTTGGAAATTTTTGTGGTTATGTATAACCTTTAAGAGTTATTGATTTTTACGCTTATTATTTGCCGTTATGGGGGAAGAAAGTATGAATTCGGGAAGCCCAATGAAGAAAATACAGCGGATTGTAGTTTGTTCATTGATGGGAATCTGGTTAGTCGGTTGTACAAATACGCCAACTCGCCCTGCACCTATCACTAGTATTGATCAAAAACAAAACAGCGGGAGTCGTTATCCGGTAATATCTTCCGGCAATTCTGCTGTATCTACGCCAATGCCATCTTCACCTTCGTCAATGAGTGCGGCTGATAGCAATTTGCAGGGGAGAATCGTTTATAACCGTGATTATGACAGTATTCCTAAAGGCAGCTATAACGGCAGCACTTATACAGTCAAGCACGGTGATACTCTGTTTTATGTTGCCTGGATCACCGGCAGTGATTTTCGTGATCTTGCGAGCAAAAATAATATTTCAGAACCTTACAGTCTGACGGTGGGGCAGACTTTGAGGACCGGTAGTAGCGGGATGTTAACCACTTATAGCCATAATCAAATTCAAACAACGCTGGTTGATTCTCAATCAACTAATGCGTATCCTGCAAATTCCGGAAAACAGAAAAGTGTAAAAATGTTGCCACAAGCAACTACGTCAACCGTAAACAATACGTATGTAAAATCACCGACGACAACCGCAAGCAGTGGAAACAGTGCTGTCAGTAGTTGGATGTGGCCAGCTGGAGGCAAAGTGATTGAAAATTTCTCTGATACCCAAGGGGGTAACAAAGGGATTGATATTGCTGGTAGCAGTGGTCAGTCAGTATTCGCAACAGCAGGTGGTCGAGTTGTCTACGCCGGAGGCGCCTTACGTGGATATGGAAATCTGATAATTATAAAACATAACGATGACTACCTGAGTGCCTATGCTCATAACGATACAATGCTGGTTCGTGAGCAACAGGACATTAAGGCGGGGCAAAAAATTGCCACTATGGGTAGCACGGGTACCAGCTCTGTAAGATTACACTTTGAAATTCGTTACAAGGGAAAATCCGTAAACCCGCTGCGTTATCTTCCGCAGCGATAAACTGGGCAGAATGCTGAATTCTGCCTGCATTATCATGGGTAGGGGCAGCTTATGAGCCAAAATACGCTGAAAGTTAACGAGTTGTATGATGATGCGGATTTAGATGAAAGTGGTATTGAAGCTGACGACTTCGATGAGAAATTATTGAAGAACGATGAGGATGATCTAACTGATCTTGAGAAGGATTTAGATGTATTGCAGGGCGCGAACCAGCGGGTTCTTGATGCAACACAGCTTTATCTCAGCGAGATTGGTTTTTCTCCTTTGTTGACGGCGGAAGAAGAAGTTTTTTTTGCAAGGCGGGCATTACGTGGTGATGTTCTGGCCCGCCAGAGAATGATCGAAAGTAACCTGCGATTGGTTGTTAAAATTTCCCGTCGTTACAGTAACAGAGGTTTAGCTCTTCTTGATTTGATTGAAGAAGGTAATCTTGGCCTTATCCGTGCTGTTGAAAAATTTGACCCGGAGCGCGGGTTCAGGTTTTCCACCTATGCAACATGGTGGATTCGGCAAACCATTGAACGGGCGATTATGAATCAAACTCGTACTATTCGGTTGCCGATCCATATTGTTAAAGAACTCAACGTCTACTTGCGTACAGCAAGGGAACTTGCCCATAAATTGGATCATGAACCTAGCCCGGAAGAGATAGCGGAACAACTGGATAAGTCGGTTGATGATGTAAGTCGTATGCTGCGATTGAATGAACGTATCATTTCGGTTGATACACCCATTAGCAGTGATTCTGATAAAGCGTTATTGGATGTTTTATCGGATGAGAATGAAACCGGGCCGGAGGGAACAACACAGGAAGACGATATGAGAAAGAGTATCGTCAAATGGTTGTTTGAGTTGAATTCGAAGCAACGTGAAGTATTAGCACGTCGTTTTGGTCTTTTGGGATATGAAGCTGAAACCTTGGAAGATGTGGGCAAAGAGATCGGATTGACCAGGGAAAGGGTACGTCAGATCCAAGTCGAAGGGTTGCGACGTCTGAAAGATATTATGCAAACTCAAGGCTTGAATATTGAAGCATTGTTCCGTACTTAGTTGTTGAATAGTTTGGCTACTTGGGTTCTGAAGAACTATTGTCCGTATTTTTGCATTGTTGATGCTTGGTATTATCAGGTTCTTCAGTACCCTGTAGAATGACTCTAATTGTCTGGGATGATGATAGTAAATTTCAATCAAAGATTTTTGATATTTAAATTACAGTGGTCGACTAATTTAGGACACTTCATTATCCTCTTCCAATAATTTTCCTTTTCAAGGGGACAAGTTCATTACTGTCACCAGATAGCTCTACCCTTATTTTCGTTTGAATATAATTGATCTCAATACACCACATTATATCCGGCCTATTGAGATTAAATTTGTCTTACCTTTTATTGTCAGCGCAATTCCATACCAAATCACAGATGGTTTTAAAGTCTCACTTTGATGTATAAAAATGTTGCGTATGATAATTGTACCGAGCATCACCGTTTATCAGACGGATATGATTAAGAGTTTTAAACATAAAGGGTTGAAAAAGTTTTTCGAAACAGGTTCTACAGCCGGTGTTAATGCCATGCAAGCTCCAAAGATTGCTACCCGTCTTGAGGTGTTGAATAGAGCTGTAAAAATTGAAAATGTAGATATCCCTGGCTTTTTTTTACATCCACTTACAGGAAACCGAAATGGCGTGTGGTCTATTACTGTGGCAGGGAATGGGCGAATTACCTTTGAGTTGTATGATGGTGATGTCTACATTGTGAACTATGAGGATTACCACTAATGGCTATGATGTATAACCCCCCGCATCCCGGAATATTGGTTAAAGAGGCTATGGAAGCTTTGAATTTGAGCGCCAGAGGCTTGGCTAAGGCACTAGGTGTAGCACCATCAACTGTGCAACGCTTGGTTATTGGCAAGTCTGATGTTTCGCCAGAAATGGCACTAAAATTGTCTGCTGTTATTGGCAGTTCACCTCAAGTTTGGATGGGGATGCAGGTAGACTATGATTTATGGCAGGTAAAGCAGCATATTGATGTGTCTCACTTTCATCGATTGCAAATAGCTTGATTGACACATTTCAATGTCCCTAATTCTGAACCACCTTAAATTGCTTTGTCGTTGGTCTGAAAGGTGAGTATAAGCTCACCTTTTTCTAATCAATGTTACATTCAGTTTAGATTACAGGGATGCCACTGTGGAATTTAAAATCTCTATCTGGATTTTGAATTAATTCAGCTTCAACACGGCCAAAATAGTTCACCCGCTCGGTAATATCTTCATTAGCAATAGATTGTGCCAGTGAAAGATAGTCCTGGTAATGACGTGCTTCAGAACGCAGCAGTGAGATATAAAATTTACTCAGTTCTTCATCCAAATGGGGGGCTAGTTTGGCGAAACGTTCACAAGAACGCGCTTCAATGTAAGCGCCGATAATCAGTTTATCCACTAGTGTATAAGGCTCGTGGTTGATGATATGGCTAAGCATACCTTTAGCATAACGGCTGGCACTGATACTTTCATAACTAATATTGCGTGCATCCATGATCTCCAGCACCTGATAGAAGTGATGTAACTCTTCTTTAATCAGCAATACCATTTTATCAATCAGATCCTGGCTATAGGGTGAATTAGCTTTGGCGGTGATCTGCTTGGTTGCCTGATTTTGACCTCTTAATGAATTGAGATCGCCAATTTTCTTGTAGGCAAAATCTTCATAAGGTTTAAACCATGCCAGAAGTGTATCCGCACTTTGCTGATCCACAGCATACTTACGGATCAAATACATAGCGCTCTGTGCTGCTTTCAGTTCACATAACAGATGATCCCGTAGTAGCACAGGTAAATTTTCAGGCTGTTTTGCTTTATCTACCCACAGATCTGGGGTTTCACATTGCAAAAAGCGGTATATAGGTTGTAAAAGGTTTTTGTCAAGCACGTTCTTACACCATGTCTTTCAACCGATAAATCCATTCCAATGCCTGACGTGGAGTCAGTGAGTCTGGATTGAGATTTTCCAATGCTTCAACCGCCGGTGATGTCTCTTCCGTTAATAGTGCAAGTTGTGGTGTATCCACATGACTTGCTGTTGCATGGTTGGATAGCGATTCCAGCTCTTTAAGTTTCTGACGCGCTCGTTTAATCACTTCGCGTGGAACGCCAGCGAGGGAAGCCACAGCCAATCCGTAACTCTTACTGGCTGCACCCTCTTGCACGCTGTGCATAAAGGCGATGGTATCTCCATGTTCTACCGCATCCAGATGAATATTAACTACCCCTTCAAGTTTTTCCGGCAACGTGGTCAGCTCAAAATAGTGAGTGGCGAACAAGGTCATTGCTTTAATGCGGTTTGCCAGATTTTCTGCACATGCCCATGCCAGAGAAAGGCCATCGTAGGTTGATGTGCCTCTGCCAATCTCATCCATCAATACCAAACTTTGTTCTGTCGCATTGTGCAAGATATTGGCAGTTTCTGTCATTTCCACCATAAAGGTTGAACGGCCGGATGCCAGATCATCGGAAGCACCTACACGGGTAAATATACGATCAATTGGGCCGATGACGGCTTTTTCAGCCGGTACAAAGCTACCGATATAGGCCAGAAGTGTAATAAGTGCTGCCTGACGCATATAGGTACTTTTACCGCCCATGTTTGGACCGGTAATAATCAACAGACGCCGCTGTGAAGACAAAGAGAGTGGGTTTGAGATAAATGGCTCACTCAGAACTTGCTCGACAACCGGATGACGGCCACCGGTGATTTGAATTCCCGGTTTATCACTCAATGTTGGGCAAACATAATTCAGGGTTTCAGCGCGTTCTGCCAGATTTGCCAGTACATCAAGCTCAGCCAATGCTTCGGCACTGGTTTGTAATTCGGCCAGATGAGGCAGTAATAGGTCGAATAATTCTTCATAAAGCGCTTTCTCTATTGCCAGAGATTTCCCTTTAGAGGTCAGTACTTTATCTTCATATTCTTTTAGCTCGGGGATGATATAACGCTCAGCATTTTTCAGTGTCTGACGGCGGACATAGTGAATTGGCACCAGATGGCTCTGCCCTCGGCTGACTTGAATATAGTAGCCATGAACACCATTAAAGCCGACTTTCAGAGTATCAAGACCCAGTTTTTCCCGTTCACGAATTTCCAGTTGTTCCAGATAGTTACTGGCACCATCAGCCAATGTGCGCCACTCATCCAACTCGCTGTTATAACCCGGTGCGATTACGCCACCATCCCGAATCAATACCGGAGGTGTTTCTACAATCGCTTTTTCAAGCAATTCTTGTAATTCATCAAACCTGCCGATGTTTTTCTGCAATTGCTTGATATAGGGGGAATCTGAGGAGTCCATAATTTGATGGATATCCGGTAATTGCTGGAATGCATGGCGCATTCTTGCCAGATCCCTCGGCCGAGCAGAGCGTAGAGCCAAGCGTGCTAGCACACGTTCGAGATCACCTATTTGTAGCAAAAATGGCTGCAACTCCAATCCAATTTCCTGCAAGATAGCAATAGCTTGTTGACGGTTCTCCAATATCTGGCGGTCCCTGACAGGAGCATGCAACCAGCGCTTCAACATTCGGCTACCCATTGGGGTAACACACAGATCAAGAACGGAGGCGAGGGTATTATCTGTACCGCCAGACAGGTTTTGTGTCAGCTCCAGATTACGGCGGGTTGCCGCATCCATAATAACCGTATCTTGCTGACGTTCCACCGTGATGCCACGGATGTGAGGCAACGCTGTGCGCTGAGTATCTTTGACGTATTGCAACAGGCAACCTGCGGCACGCAGAGCGAGAGTTGCTTTTTCCACACCAAAACCGACCAGATCACGGGTACCAAATTGCAGATTAAGTTGCTGCTTTGCTGTATCCAGTTCAAATTCCCATAAAGGGCGACGGCGCAGGCCATGAAAATTTTCAATTAGAGCCATATGCTCAAAACTTTCAGGATAGAGCAATTCAACAGGACGGCTACGTTGCAATTCAGCGGCTATCGTTTCCAGCTCTGCCATTTCAGATATTTGGAAGCGGCCAGATGTCACATCCAGTGTGGCATAACCAAATCCTTGATTATCGTACCAAATAGCCGCTAGCAGATTATCTTGCCGTTCCTGTAATAGTGCTTCATCTGTCACGGTACCGGGAGTAACAATGCGAACGACTTTACGTTCAACCGGGCCTTTGCTGGTGGCAGGATCGCCGATTTGCTCACAGATAGCGACCGATTCACCTAATTGAACCAGCTTAGCTAAGTAATTTTCTACTGCATGATGTGGCACGCCTGCCATAGGGATAGGATTGCCGGCTGATTGACCTCGTTTGGTCAGGGAAATGTCCAGCAATTTCGCCGCCTTTTTGGCATCGTCATAAAATAGCTCATAGAAATCCCCCATTCTGTAAAACAGCAGGATATCAGGATGCTGTGCTTTAAGACGGAGATATTGCTGCATCATGGGCGTGTGGGTGTCGAAAGTTTCTGTATTAATCATGCAGTGGTCTTAGTTAAGTTTGTGAATCAATTCTTTCGTTATGGTATCGCACCAAGCTTTAAACTTACACAAGTAAAATCTGGAAGCAATTCGCAAATTTAGTTGTAATTTTGGTCTGGTTAGTAATGGGAAAAACACAATATAACGATGTTATCAATGAAATGACTGCTCAAAAAATTGACACTTTAGTCACTAGATGGTTTACTATTTATGATATTGTTACACTAGGAGTGAATATATGTCATCAAAATTAAACTGGCTTTTGCAAAACACTACGCCGGGCTCCTTAGTATTGCAATCCTGGCTAACAAAACACAGCATCAGCCCTTCTCTAGCGAATAAGTACATGAATAGCAACTGGCTGCAAAAACTGCGGGCCGGGGTGTATGTACGGACAGGACGCAAGCCTGAATGGAGTGATGCTGTACAGTGCCTGCAAAACCAACTTTCTATCCCGGTTCATTTAGCAGGGCTTACCAGTTTGGTGTACCAAGGCCGTTCTCATTATCTACAGTTAACGCAGCAAAGGATATGGCTCTGCGTGAAAGATAAAGCTGCGTTGCCGAAGTGGTTTAAAGAATTTCCCGATGTTGACTGGTTTTTGCTTTCTAATCAGAAGTTGTCCCTACTTGATGAGAAATACCTGACAGATGTTGAAATCAAAGGAAACCAGCTAAAAGCCAGCATACCTGAATTAGCAGTTTACGAAGTTTTAGATGCTGTACCCGTGCCGTTTTCTTTTGAACATGCTGCGGAACTCTTCCAAGGTTTGGTTAATCTCAGTCCGCGTAAAGTGGAAATACTCCTTCATTCCAGTCATGCGATCCAAACTAATCGTTTATATCTTTTTTTGACCGACTATTATGCTCATGCATGGGCTAAACGTGTTGATAAAACTAAAATTGATTTAGGGGCAGGGAAGCGTCAAGTCGTGTTAGGGGGGAAGTTGGATAAACAGTATCAGATTACGGTTCCAGAAAAGTATTTGAACAATGGATTATCTCATGGATAAATATTCGCCGTATTACCGACAAGTAGTATTGCTGATGAGCATACTTCCTGTGGTGGCGACAGAGAGCTGTTTTGCGCTGAAAGGGGGGACAGTGATTAATTTGTTTGTACGTGAT
The DNA here is from genome assembly GCF_020387775.1 of Photorhabdus antumapuensis. Taxonomy (NCBI): domain Bacteria; kingdom Pseudomonadati; phylum Pseudomonadota; class Gammaproteobacteria; order Enterobacterales; family Morganellaceae; genus Photorhabdus; species Photorhabdus antumapuensis. The sequence goes on along the minus strand of NZ_JAHZMK010000043.1, from coordinate 64,375 downwards.
TTTCCCCGTTTGTCAGTTGATATTGATCTGGTTTATACCTAATAGATTTCGAGTTGCATCGCGACGGCAAGGGAGCGAATCCCCGGGAGCATAGAGAACTATGTGACCGGGGTGAGTGAGTGCAGCCAACAAAGAGGCAGCTTGAAAGATAACGGGTATATACACCGTTGGAAAGCAGGGAGTTAGCGTTACCCAATGTTCGAGCGGCACTAACTAGGATTGCCGCTTTACTCCAACAACAAGAGGGGGTTTTTGCAGCATTACAGACAAATAATCCTAATGAAATGCGTATTATTGTTACTTCTCAAGAAGTGCAGGGAATAAATCGTTCAATCTTTAATGGGTTCATCGCCTATTTACTTAGCCATCCCCGACCATTGTCTGAAGTACTTAATCCTCGATGGAAGGATATTTCTGAACTCTATGTGAATGAATTCAGTGGAATGACATTCAATAGTGTGTTGTTGGAAGACCTTAATTCCGTGTCTGAATTGATGATTTCAGCACTTAAGGAACAGTTTACCCAAAGGGATTATGACTTTTTGATGTCCTTCAAAAGTGGTAAGCCGGACTGGCTGTTGTCTCCAGAGAGCCAAATTCAGTATTTACCGGCAGTAAAATGGAAGTTACACAATCTCGATCTTATGTCAAAAGGTAAGCATATTCAGGCGTTGAATAAACTAGAGAAAGCGCTGACTGAGTGGCTGGATTAGTTTATAACTTGTGATATACATTCACTATATATTTATTTATAAACCATTGCGGTTGAATGATGAAGATTAAGTGGGACAGTAATGACGGATGAATTAATCAGTTGTAAATGTGTAGGTTGAGATATAGCTTTTTTTATAAAAATAATCGTTAAATGTTCGAATATTGATGATAAAAGAGCCTTGATACAGAATTTGGGTACAGCCCATTATCCCCCTATCTGGCCCGGTGAAACGCAATGGATATTTTCCGTTTGCACCGGGCCAGCAGCTCACGATCGTCTCGTGTGAAGCTAACTTCTTTCTGATTACTTGATCACAGAAGCATCGATCAAGGTGATACCGCCGATGAGAGCCCAGGTAGTCCACGATGATGTCGGTGATGAAGTGGTTTGCCAGAGGTGCCAGAGTGCCTTATCAAGACCAAGCACAAAGACCTCAATCCGGCCATCTGAATTCTTCGCTAACGTTGGAGCACTGGCGATAATGCCTGTGAATGAGGCCCAGTTAGACCACGGACCGTTATTAGAAATTTGCCTGGTGCGCCAGAGCGTGTTATCAGCGCCGCGTGCAAAGACTTCGAGCTGACCAGAGATATTCTTCACCGCCGCCGGGGCGCTAGTGATCACACCATCCAAACATTGCCAGTTTGACCATGAAACGGAATCAGAACCGATCTGTGAAATGTGGCGGAGTGTACTGTCGGCACCGCGCGCAAAGACTTCGAGCCGACCATCGCAGTTGTCGATGACTACTGGGTCGCTAGTGATTATACCTTTTAGTGACTGCCAACTTGACCACTGATCAGTGTGAGCGGCTGTTTGCCAAATGTGCCAAAGGGCATTATCGGCACCACGTGCAAAGACCTCAAGCCGACCATCGGCGTTGATATGTGCAGCCGGGTTACTGGTGAGTGTGCCACCCAGAGATTTCCAGCTTGACCACGAATTGGTATGGGCTGCGGTTTGCCAGATGTGCCATAGCGCGTTATCGGTGCCGCGTGCAAAGACTTCAAGTCGGCCGTCAGAGTTGATACATACCTCTGGGTTGCTGGTTATACCTCCATACAGCGGCTGCCAGCTTGACCAAGTATTGCTATCAGCGGCGGTCTGCCAGTTGTGCCAGAGTGCATTATCCGTACCACGCACGAATACTTCCAATCGACCGTCCGAATTACGATGAACAGCGGGTTTGCTAGTAACTACTCCGTTAAATTTGCTCCAGCCGGCCCAAGAGGAGCTTGGGAGCGGTGTTGTTTGCCAGTTGTGCCACACTGCGCTGTCAGCACTCACACCGAAAACTTCAAGTCGATTATCGGCATTGTTTGCTACTGAGACAATTCCAGATAATGCTATCGCAGAGTTCTCGATTTCTATCTCATTTGCAACATATGCTTCGGTATTATCTGGATTTGACGTTTTAATAGGTTCTTTTTTCATATGTATATTCTCTTTAAAAATAAATTTTCGGATTCATAAAATAATCATTTAATGAGAGAGGCATTCAGATTTATATATTGATGTTTTCACTGGTCTCCTATTTTTTTAATGAAATAAATGGTGGATGTTTTTTTGTTAATGGTTGAATTGTAAAATGTTAAATAAATATAGCCTCGTATTATGCGGTTACATATTTTTATATGTTGTTTCTATACGAAATTATTTAATTTAAATAAACTGTTTTTTATTTTAAAGGCCCCATTGGTCTCTATTTTAAATATATTTTTTTCATGTTTTTTAAATTTTATTTAAAATATTTTATTGAATAATTATTAAAGCACACAATTCGTAATCTGGCTATTGATAAACACAGATCATGATTTAATTATGTACCTAAAAAAGGTTATTCTGTTTAAAGTTTTTTTCCAGGCATATTCGACTAAGAGTCTGTTTCAGATAGACAAAAATATGCTTTTGTCATCAACGATAATATGCAAGTTCGAATCCGTACCGAGTTTATGTATCGAATATCAGATTTTTATCAGCAAATTAAGTACCACTGGCCCGATGAAGCGCAGTGAATATTTTCCTTAGCGTATCGGGCCAGAAGGTGACGTTCGTCTTGTGTAAAGCTGGATTCATTCCAGATTATTTGATTGCTGAAGCGTCGATTAAGGAGCCATTGAGGGATACCCAAGCGGACCACGATGATGTGCCTTGCCTGGTGTTCCAGAGTGCGTTATCGGTGCCGCGAACAAAAACTTCAAGCCGACCATCGGCGTCTTTCACTGCCGTTGGTGCGCTGGTGATCGTGCCATTGAACGAGGCCCAATTAGACCACGGACCGGAATGGGAAACCGTTTGCCAGATTTGGTAGAGTGCGTTATTGGTGCCGCGTGCAAAAACTTGAAGCCGTCCATCGGCGTTCTTCGCCACCGAAGGGGCACTGGTGAGCCAGCCATTTAACGAAGCCCAGCCCGACCACGGCCCGGAATGGGGAGCGGTTTGCCAGATGTGGTAGAGTGCGTTATTAGTGCCGCGTGCAAAGACTTCAAGCCGACCATCAGCGGTGTCGATGACGACAGGATCGCTAGTGATGATGCCACCGAGTGAATCCCAATTTGACCACTGGTTGGAATGGGGAGCGTTTTGCCAGATGTGCCAGAGAGCGTTATCAGTACCACGTGCGAAGACCTCAAGCCGACCGTCGGAGTTGATGTGAACTGCGGGGTTGCTGGTGATCACGCCGTTCAAAGATTGCCAATTTGACCACAGATTGGAATGAGCGGCAGTTTGTGAGATGTGGTAGAGAGCGTTATCGGTGCCACGTGCAAAGACTTCGAGTCGGCCATCGGTGTTGGCACCTACCGCCGGGTTACTAGTAATTGAACCTCCTAAAGATTGCCAGTTTGACCAGCCGGCATTGACGGCGGTTTGCCAGATATTCCAGAGCGCATTATCGGTGCCGCGTGCGAATACTTCCAGTCGACCGTCTGTATTGATATAAACGACAGGTTTGCTGGTTACGTTTCCGTTAAGTGAGATCCAACCAGACCAGGAAGAGCCTGAATGTGGTTCTGTTTGCCGATTGTGCCACACCGCGTTGTCAGTGCCGACACCGAAAACTTCGAGCCGACCATCGGAGGTGTTTACCACCGAGACAATTTCAGACAACGCGATTGCCGCGTTTTCTATTACTACCTCATTTGCAATAGGAATAGGGAGTTCGGTATTATTTGGATTTGATGTGTTAATAGGTTCTTCTTGCATATATATCCTCGTTAGAAATAATTTTTCAGATTCACTAAACAGTCATTTAATAAGCAAAATATTTAATTCTTTGAATTAATATGCTCACTTTTACTCTTTATTCTTTAAAGAAATAATTAATGTTTTATTTGATGCTGGTTTATGGTCCGTGAAGTCTTAGTGGATGTGATGCTACATTATAAAATCTCGTGTGTTTATATGTATTTTTACATACAGCCATTCAAAAATAATAAATTATAAATAAATTATTTCCCTGTTTTAAGGTTTCCTTTTGCTTATATTTGAAAAATATATTTTTATTATAAATAACGGGAGCGAACTTGAGTGAATTCCCGGCTTGTGTGTCGAATATTGGGTTAATTCCAGCAAATAAGGGACTACTGGCCCGATGCAGCACAGTGAATATTTTCTCTAATGCATCAGGCCAAAAAGTTATGTATGTCTTGTGCGGAGCTGAGCTTGACAGATTATTTCATTGTTTAAGCGTCGCTCAAGGTGCCCCAAGGGATGTCCAGCTAGACCATGAACTAGACCATGAACAGGATGCTACATTCTGCCAGATGTGCCAGAGCGCTTTATCGGCGCTGCGAGCAAAGACTTCAAGACGACCATCGGCGTTAGCATATACGGCAGGGTCACTGGCAATTACGTTCCCTAAAGATTGCCAGTAGTCTGACCAGCCGGAATTGGGCGCGGTTTGCCAGATGTGCCAGAGGGCATTATGGGAGTTATCGGCGCCGCGGGCAAAGACTTCAAGGCGACCATCGGCGTTGGCATATACGGCAGGGTTGCTAGTAATTGTGTTCTTTAAAGATTGCCAGTCTGACCAGCCGGAATTGGGCGCGGTTTGCCAGATGTGCCAGAGGGCGTTATCGGCGCCGCGGGCAAAGACTTCAAGGCGACCATCGGCGTTGGCATATACGGCAGGGTTGCTGGTAATTGTGTTTCCTAAAGATTGCCAGTCTGACCAGCCGGAATTGGGCGCGGTTTGCCAGATGTGCCAGAGGGCGTTATCGGCACCGCGGGTAAAGATTTCAAGACGACCATCGGCGTTGGCATATACGGCAGGGTTGCTGGTAATTGTGCTTCCTAAAGATTGCCAGCCTGACCAGCCGGAATTGGGAGCGGTTTGCCAGATGTGCCAGAGCGCGCTATCGGTACCGCGGGCAAAGACTTCAAGACGACCATCGGCGTTAACATATACGGCAGGGTCACTGGTAATTGTGCTCCCTAAAGATTGCCAGTCTGACCAGCCGGAATTGGGCGCGGTTTGCCAGATGTGCCAGAGCGCGTTATCAGCACCGCGGGCAAAGACTTCAAGGCGACCATCGGCGTTAGCATATACGGCAGGGTTACTGGTAATTGTGTTCCCTAAAGATTGCCAGTCTGACCAGCCGGAATTGGGCGCGGTTTGCCAGATGTGCCAGAGCGCGTTATCAGCACCGCGCACGAATACTTCCAATCTACCGTCCAAATTACGAGAAACAGTGGGTTTGTTAGTCACTGAGGCAATGCTGGACATCGCGATAGATGAGTTTTCGGTTTTTAGCTGTATTAGCTCATTTGTAGCAGAAAACTCGGCATTATCTGGCTTTGGTATATTAATAGATTCTTCTTGCATATATATCCTCGTTAGAAATAATTTTTCAGATTCGCTATATAATCATTGAATAAGCAAAGTGTTGAATTCTTTGAATTAATATTCTCACTTTCATGCTTTATTCTTTAAAGCGATAATGAATGTTTTATTTAATGTTGGTTTATGGTCCGTGAAGTATTAAGTGGATGTGATGCTACATTATAAAACCCCGGATGTTTATATATATTTTTACATACAGGAATTCAAAAATAATAAATTATAAATAAATTGTTTCCCTGTTTTAATGTTTCATTTTGTTTATATTTGAAAAATATATTTTTATCATAAATAACGGGAATTAGATCGAGTGAATACCCGGCTTGTGTGTCGAATATTGGGTTGATTCCAGCAAATAAGGTACTACTGGCCCGATGCAGCACAGTGAATATTTTCTCTAATGCATCGGGCCAGAAAATTACGCATGTCTTGTACGAAGCTTATTCTTCTAGATTATTTAACAGCTGAAACATCGATTAAGGTGCCGCCGAGGGATGCCCAAGCGGACCACGATAATGATGTAGTTTGCTGAATGTGCCAGAGGGCGTTATCCGCACCGCGTGCAAAAACTTCAAGCCGGCCGTCAGAATTCTTCGCTACCGCAGGAGCGCTGGTAATTACGCCAGACAATGAGGCCCATTCAGACCATGAACCAGATGCAACCGTCTGCCAGATGTGCCAGAGAGCGTTATTGGGGCCCTGCGCAAAGACCTCAAGCCGGCCGTCGGCGTTGATATGTACTGCTGGGTCGCTGGTGATGACACCGGACAGTGACTGCCAGTTTGTCCAACCTGCATTAGGAGCAACTTGCCAGATGTGCCAGAGAGCGTTATCGGAGCCGCGTGCAAAAACCTCAAGCCGGCCGTCAGAGTTGCTGATTACCACCGGATTGCTGGTTATCACACCACTCAGTGACTGCCAATTTGTCCAGGGGTAGGTATGAGAAGTCGTTTGCTTGATGTACCAGAGAGAGTAATCGTTGCTGCGCGCAAAGACTTCAAGCAGACCACTGGCGTTGATATATACCGCTGGATCACTGGTGAGCACGCCATTTAGTGATTGCCAACTCGACCACGGACCGGCATGGGGTGCGGTTTGCCAGATGTGCCAGAGAGCGTTATCGGAACCGCGAGCAAAGACCTCAAGCCGGCCATCGGGGTTGGCATATACCACTGGGTTGCTGGTGATCTGACCACCTAAAGATTGCCAGCCTGACCAACCGGCGCCGGGGGCGGTCTGCCAGTTATGCCATAGCGTATTATCTGTGCCACGTACGAATACTTCCAATCTGCCGTCTGAGTTAATGTAAACGGCGGGTTTGCTGGTTGCTCCTTCATTCAGTGAGTACCAGCCAGACCAGGAAGATCCGTTGTTTGGTACCGTTTGCCAATTGTGCCATACAGCATTGTCGGTACTCACACCGAAAATCTCAAGCCGACCATCGGCGTTGTTTGCTGCTGAGATAACTCCGGGTAATGCGGTCCAAGAAATTTCGTTGGATATTTCTACTTTGTTTGCAACAGATGACTCGGTATTGTCTGGATCTGGTGTATTAATAGATTCTTTTTTCATATATATATCCTCTTTAGGCATAATTTTTTAAACTCACTAAATAGTCATTTAATAAGCAATATATTTGGTTTTACATTAATATTTTCGGTTGCATCCTGTATATTCTTATTCATAAAATGAATAAGTAATATTTTGTTTGATGTTAAATTATAATTCTTGAATTATTAGGAAAGTGTGATTTTATATTATTGGGATCTATATGTTGATATATATTTTTAAATACAAACGTATAAAAAACATTAATTATATATAAACTATTTTCTTATTTTAAAGTTTCATTTTTTCTATTTTAAGTCTGTTTTTTTCACAGTTATTTTATTTTTCATTCAAAATATCTGATGATCATTATTAAAATACACAATTCGTCATCTGGCTATTGGGGTAACACCAGCAAATGAGGTACTACTGGCCCGATGCAGAGCGTGAATGATTTCCTTAAATGCATCGTGCCAGAAGATTACGCTCTCCTTGTGGGATCTGATTCCCGCCGAGTTATTTGATCACGGAAGCGTCGATTAAGGTACCGCCAAGGGAGGTCCAGTTAGACCATTTATCGGGAGCGATTTGCCAGATGTGCCAAAGTGCGTTATCGGCACCGCGTACAAAGACCTCAAGTTGACCATTAGAGTTTTTCACGACTTCTGGGCTGCTAGAGAGTCCTCCATCCAAGAAGGCCCAGTTGTTGTGCCATGAACCGGAATGGGTATCATTTTGCCAGATGTGGTAGAGCGAAAGTTTTTTGTTGGCGCCGAGCGCAAAGACTTCAAGTCGGCCATCGTAGTTCTTTGCTACCGCAGGGGCGCTGGTGATAATACCACCTAATGAGGCCCAGTTAGACCACTGACTGGAATAGGGGGCGGTTTGCCAGATGTGGTAGAGTGCGTTATCGCTGCCGCGTACGAAAACCTCAAGCCGACCATCGACGGTGCAAATGACCATTGGATCACTCGTGATGGTACCGCCTAATGACTGCCAGCTTGACCAATAACCGGAATTGGGAGCGGTTTGCCAGATGTGCCAAAGTGCGTTATCGGTACCGCGGGCAAAAACTTCCAGTCGGCCGTCAGAGTTGATATGGACTGCCGGGTTACTGGTTATCACTTGGCCCAGAGAATACCAGCTTGACCACGGATTGGAGTGGGGAGCGGTTTGCCAGATGTGCCAAAGTGTGTTGTCGGCGCCGCGGGCAAAGACTTCAAGCCGGCTATCAGCGTTGACAGATACCACAGGGTTACTGGTGATCGTGCCACCTAAAGATTGCCAGCCTGACCAACCGGCGTTGGGGGCGGTTTGCCAGTTATGCCATAGGGCATTATCGGCACCACGTACAAATACTTCCAATCGCCCGTCTGAATTGATGTGAACGGCAGGTTTGCTGGTCGCCTTTAAGCCAAGTGAGGTCCAGCCGGTCCAGGAAGAGCCTGTATGTGTCGTTTGTCCATTGTGCCACACTGCATTATCAGTGCTTACACCAAAAACTTCGAGTCGACCGTTGTAGGTGTTCGTTACTGAGACAATGCCAGACACCGCGATAGGTGAGTTTTCGGCTTCTATCTCGTTTGTAACAGATAACTCGATATTATCTGGATTTGATGTATTAATTGGCTCTTTTTTCATATAAATATCCTCGTTAAAAATAATTTGCAGGTTCAATAAATACTTATTGAATAATAAAAATATTGAGTTTTTGGAATTAATCTTTTCGTTTACATCCTGATTGTTTTATTAAACAATGAGTTATTGATATTTTATTTGAAATTGACTTATGATTATTAAATTATTGTGGAAAAGTGATTTTATATTATAAAGCTCTATGTGTTGATATATATTTTTACATACAGTTGTTTAAAAACAATTAATTACATGTAAATTATTTCATTGTTTTAAAGTTTCATTTGAATTTCGGTTTTAAATATATTTTATGGTTGCTTTAATTTTATTAAAAATGCCGGGTGGCATATTATATTTATGCAATAATTTAAACCAGTGTCGATCTTTCATTTTTTTTAATTATATTAACTCCGACGAAAAGAGAAAATAATTTATATTGACATGTTGTTTTTACCCTAATTACCTTCTTTTGCCAGAAAGTGGCATATCATGGATATACCACCAGCTTAACGAATGGATTTAAAAATAAATGGATTTAAAAATAAGTAGTGATACCGGCACGAAACGTTCTGCCCGGTGAAGGGATATAACCGAGGCTAAGAGGCTGGATATAATATTTGTCGAACACATTATCCACTCCAAACTCAAACTCGACATGCTTATTTATACGGGCAGTCAGAGAGATATCGGCCACGGTTGCAGGCCGCCAGATAATGGGTGCCAATAGAGGAGCAGAACCTCTGCCCGGTTTTGCTGCCGGGACAGATCTTTGACCATAATGGGAAACTCTGGCGTTGACAGATACGTTGTCATTTAAAAATCGCTGTGTCAGATCGAGTGATACCGCATATTTAGGAGGAATGTGATTAGTCGCATAATCTGAAGGGAGGCTACGTGCGACGCACCCTTCATTTTCCGTACAGAATCTGACTTTTGTATAGTAATTCATCGACAAACGCGCATCAAAATGATCGCTATGGTAAACACTTGCCAATTCCAATCCGGCGAATTTTGCTTCTTTAATATTACTGATGTACATACTCCAGTAATCATCCATCCATGATCGGCTGATATAATCCTTCACCCGATTATCAAAGTAGGACATTTTGATATCGAAGCTATCATTTTGAGCAATCACATTCTGGAAGCGTGATGTCAGCCCGACTTCGATATTCTTTGCAATTTCAGGTTTTATATGGTCGTCAACACTCATCATGTAGCCACGAATACCTTCAATCATTGATGGAAAACGTGGTGCATAGGCATATTTGGTATGTAGCGCTGTTTCATTATTAAGCTCAAACTTAGCGCCTATCCAATAGCCATGAGCATGATCTCGCTTATGGTTTACTTTCCCAGAGGTGAGTTGGGGTAACCAAGAGCTACCCGGACGTGCTGGACTGTCATCTTCGATCTGATAGGATTTGTAATCCCATCCGCCCATTAGGGTCAGACGTTCGGTAAGCATATAATTTCCGTTCAGGAAAAAGCGACCTTCTTTACGTTCTCCTTCCCGATTAACGGCATATTTCCATTTACCCGCGCTTGGACCAGTGCGTTCACGAATAAAGTTGGCACCGTAGTTCAATTCAATATCTTGCATTGAAAGCGCAAATAATGAGGTGTTACTCAAATTCACCCCAACTGTGCGCATGAATTTTTTATCACCGAGGGTATTATTTGCGGTTCGAGGGCGATCGTTAACGCGTGTTTGCCATACTCCGATATCCAAATTAATCCAGGGATTTGATGCCGGTTCCCATTTATAGTTGAGGCTGTGCCTGTTCATGTTGAGCCGTGTCAGCGGTCCCTGTTCCAGGATCATAAATGTTTGGCTCAGGTTTGCCATATCCGCGACATAGGATTCTCCGTAGAGATTTTGGTAATGACTAATGATAGCGGAGATTTCATGACCATCACCAAAACGAACCTTTCCTTTACCCAGTAATGACTGGCTATCTTCAGAAGTGTTAGGTACGGCATCTCCCATTGCGTACAGCGAATAACCTGCCATCTGTTCACTGAATTGTGGAATAAGGCAATCTTGTGGATCACTCTCACACAAATAGCCTGGCATGCCACGTTCCTTAGCGCCCGGTCCGTGTTTACCCGAATGGTAATTGCCTCGCTTGCGCTGAGAAGCACCAAACAGCAATTCATAGGAAGGTTCGGCTATCGCGAAAACAATACTCCCGGTGCGATTCTTTGCATCGAAAAGAGAGGTTTTTGATGGGGAAGCCCAATCATTGCGTTGATAATCATCAGGATTGGAATGGTTGTTCAACAGGCTTCCTTTCAGGCGCAGCCCTACCTTTTGTCCATCAAGGAGGATATCACTGGCTTCAATGGTTTTTATCTCCACGGTACCGCCAATGGCGCCCATACTCCCTTTTCCTGTCGGGCCTTTACTGATATCTACCCGGCTGATGAAATCGGGATCAATAAAGGAACGGTTGGAGACACCTTGATAACCGCGGTAAAGCGCGGTCTGGTTAGATGCGCCATCAACAGTGGTTAGGACTCGGCCTTGCCCTTGCAGGCCCCGAATATTCACATCGAGACTGCCTGAACTACGCGCTTCGCCGGATAATACCCCCGGTGTTGTTTTGAAAATATCAACGGGATGGATCACGCCGAACTTTTCGATATCTTTACCTTTGATGGTAGTGCTGTCGAACTGTAATGGCTCATTACCTGAATATCCGCGATTGCCGGCTACCATAAGGGGGTTTAGTACGATTACACCCTTGTTGGTCATATTCTCTGCCATTTTTACTAGCGTGTAACTGCCATCGGTACGTTGGGACAGTTGTAAATGACTGCCTGTAAGCAGTTGGATTAAACCTTGATGTGCAGTAAAACTGCCGTTTAATGAAGGCGCTGTTAGCCCGTTGGTTAAATTCGGATCGAAGGAGATCGCCGTATTAGTTTGAGCTGCAAAGTGGGATAAAGAATTGCCTAATGAACCTGGTGGAATATGAACGGAATAAAGTGTATCTGCTGGTGTGGTGGCATACAGGGGACGTACCGGTAGCAGTATTAATGGTAGTAACAGTGCGACTAAAGACTTCTTCTGCCAACGTGGTTGTGAATCTTGGCAGTCAACATGATATGGCATAGGTAAGTTCTCCATAACTTTTTGAGCTTCTTTTATTTCTATGCCGTATGAGATTGAAAAAAGTGTCAGTAAAAATGATTATTTTTATTAACTGGGCGAATAGAGGGTAATCCAGTAGCGGGTCAAGCTGCGCATTGAGAGCGGATAGGTTTGTAATAGCATATGCAGTGCCATATCCGTATCCCGTATGGGAAAAGCACCAGAAACCCGCAAATTAGTGACTGTATCATCACAACGGATGACACCGGAGCGATAGCGGTTCAGTTCGTTAACCATCGTTGCCAGCGGCAGGTTATCAGCGACTATCATACCTTTTAGCCAGCTCAATGAAGTTGCTGACCGGGGATGTTGTGGGGCAACGGCAAATTGAGTGAAATGGGTTGCTTCTCCAGCATGTAGTATGTGTGGCAAACCGTTATTTGGTGTAATGCGAACCGCGCCTTCTACTATTTCCACCTGAGTGTGTGAGGCTTGTTGGCGGACGCTGAATTTTGTGCCCAATGCCACAATAACGCCTTGTTTGGTTTGTACTTTGAATGGGCGAGCCGGATGACGGCTATCTTTATGGGTTTCAATATAAATTTCCCCTAACTTTAGACTAATAAGCCGTTGGGTATCGTTATAACGAACATCGGTTGAGCTTTGTGTATTTAACGCCAGTTGACTGCTATCTGGCAGTGACCAGCGCTGGATTTGCCCCGTTTTGGTGTGATAATCGCCAGTGAGAAGCTGAAATTGATCAGATTGCCAGAAGAGTGATGATGCGCCAGCCGGTATTAACAACGTGAGTGTAAGTTTTCTGATGGCTTCTCGACGGGAAAGAGTCTGTTTGTTGTTTAACAGAGGTGAGGCGATATGCGGTGGCAAATGGTGGATGCGTGTTAACAGACATTGTGCCCGCTCCCAGGCTTGAGCATGTTCTGGGCTTTGCGCGCACCAAGCAGCGCAGGCATTCCGATCAGCTTCGCTGGCATGACTATCATGTAAAATGGTCAGCCATTCTGCGGCTTCGGCAAGTATCGTTTCAGAAGGTATACTTGATGAAGAAGATGTATCAGTGGAAGCCATACCAATCCCTCTTATGCCATCGCTATCAGGCATTGATAAAAGCCTTGTTTCATATAACGTTTTACTGTAGACAGCGAAATATTCATCTGATTTGCAATATCTTCGTACTTCATGCCTTCTATCTGGGAAAGTAAAAAGACAGTTTGCACTGGCGTGGGGAGTTGGCTGAGCATGATATCAATTTCTTGAAGTGTTTCGAGGATGATAAGTTTTTGCTCTGGTGCGGGAATAAGCGTTTCAGGCAGACTGACGAGTAAATCCAGATAAGATTGTTCAAGTGAGCGGCGACGACACCAGTTAACCATCAATCCCTTAGCAATGGTGACGATGTAGGCACGGGGTTCATTGAGTTGCTGTGGTAACGGTGAACGAAGTAATTTAACAAAAGTATCTTGGGTCAGGTCTGCGGCAGTTTCATCGCAGTTAAGACGATGCTTAAGCCAACGAAATAGCCAATCATGATTGTGGACGTACATGCACTGGATCTGTTGAGTGTCTGAAACATTAACGGTCATTTTCATGCTATGCTATCAATGTAAATGCAAATCATTATCATTTTGGTATGTTACAGGTAATTGCTTTCCGTTACCAATAAATAATGGATGCGAGGCGGCTGATCAAATGCATTTTTATTTGTTATAAATAAAATTAATGAATTAATTTATAGTTTTGATTGTGATTGATAGGGATAAATTGTAAGAGCCTTAAACAGGGATTGAGGATTTAAATAATTTCAGATTGAATCTAATATTAAAAATATTTTCACAAGGGAAAATTTAAAATAATTTTAGGTTTAGGGAAAAGTAATATGATGTTGGGTTTATTGATGTGTTCCTAATATATCATGTAATTATATTTGAATATTGATGTAATGTAGGTGGTTGGAATAATAAATTTGACGTTCAAAAATAGCAAAATTCAGATATATAGCTATAATAGATGATTATATATACGGTCATTACAGTGGTTAATATATTAAAAGCTTAAATGAACGAGGGATAAGATGGAAGGTACTTTAATTATTTGTGTTGATTCGATTCTGAGATTTCGTTCAGATTACGATACGACAATAGCTGTACCGATGTTATCAGTTCAGGAACAGTTAGGGAAAAATGATCCGTTCTTTTTCCTGAAATATTTCAGAAATAAGGTCATAATAGAAAAAGGAGTGACAATATCAAATATATTTCTCGCGATAGAACCGTGGCAGGCTATGCTAAGCACTTGGTTGGAAATTGATATCGCTGCTTATATTGTAGAGATTAGAAAGCCTTCGCAAGAAGAACCGATATTTGATTGGATCAGTATTCAGAGAATCACATCGGTTCATCGGGTATATCAGCGAAAAGATATGAAAGATAATGAGAAACTGTCTGAATATTTTAATCGTGAACATACCCCAACAAAATATTTTAATATTGAATCAGTTTGTATGGCATCAGGTTATAGAAAAGGAGATAAAGAGCATTACAGTATCAGTGAATATATCCACGAGATTAAAAATATCCCCGTCATTGCCAGTGACAGGCAAATATTGATTGGCTATAATGATAATAATACGGATATTTTGAATGATAGATGTTTTGGTATATGTGATAATAGAAATATCAAATATATACAAGGAACAACTTCGTTCGCATTTTATGAATTGATGGAAGCTATTTTTAATGATGGCTTATTTTATAATTCACCACAAACAGCTTGCCATAGCTTAGATATGATAAAAGAAATGTTAGAAATTATAGATCGCGGAAATGTGAATGACGAAAAGGGTAATAAAGAGTATATTAATCAACAAGGAAATAATAGTGAAAATATTAATGTCGGTAATGATGATAGAGAATTAAATATTGAATTTTATGATGGTGCTTTTGATCCACTGATAGAGCATATAGAAACAGAAAGGGAGTATTGGAATTATATAAAATTATTATGTCATTCTTATGGTCATTTGCCAGTAAGAATTGGCAGGATTAATGAGGCTAAAGTTCCTGAATATCGCTTCTATGACAATATTATTGATGATGAAAGTTAGCTTTTATGGATGAGAGATATTTCATCATCAAATGTTAAAGTGCCAATAGATATTGCATCTTCATATGTTGGCTAAATGATTTTTTTTACTTTTCCATGGATTGTGCTGAAAAAATATTAAATAGTGTGAGTAAATCTGCGTGGTGATATATATCTTATATACCCTTCATCTTTCAAGCTGCTGCTTTGTTGGCTGCTTTCACTCACCCCAGTCACATCGTTATCTATGCGCCTGGGGGTTCGTTCACTTGCCGCCGCGCTGCAACTCGAAATCTATTAGGTATGTACAGATAAGGATTAAAAGCGATTTGTGGAATAATTGTAATTGACATCGCTAAACACCCATCAGTACTTTCATCTCATCTTGGCCTGACATCATATACGCAGGGTTGTCAATGTAAATGAACCCTTAATAAAACGAGTACAGACCTTACATATAATTATCTTTATTTATCAAATAGATGAATATAGATTGACTACCCGGTCAAACTGCTCCTTGCACTATGATGTTACTTCAATTCTGGCTTATGTTCAGATGGGTAGGTCAAAAATTCTTCTGTTTAGGTAATTGGTTTTTATACAGAATTATCCTAAAAAAACAGAAACTAGTATTTTTCTGATCTAAATTTTCGCATTATGTTCTAAAAATAGGTAAAAGAGATGTTCAAGTAAGGATTTTAGATGGAAATGCCGATTTATTTTCAATATTGGGGTAAGGCGAAGCGAGTCTTAGAGGTTGATAGTGCAGATTATCATCTACTTCCTTACCATTGTTTAGATGTTGCTGCGGTAGGAATGCAGTTACTCTCTTTAGAAAGATCGTTAACTAGAGATCTTGCTAACTTTTTAGCGTTATCTACGCAGCAGTTACGCAGCATGGTCTCTTTTATATTGGCTTTGCACGATATTGGTAAATTTGCATCTGCTTTTCAAAAATTACTTCCCGGTTTGGCAGTAGGTCTGCATCGACCAGATTGCCCCAAAGAGTATGGTGGCCGTTATTTTTGTCATGATCGTATAGGATTATATTTCTGGGAAAATATCAAAACGGAGTTACTTAATAGACTTGTTAATATTGAAGGCACTGGGCAAAGAGAACAGCGAGAGATGTTTGATACCTTAATGGTATTCATGGATTGTGTATTAGGGCATCACGGCCAGCCAGTTGATAAAACAGGCTATAAAGCGATTAAACATTTTACTGAACCTCATAATTTTAATGCCGCCACACTCTTTGCACATCATTTGGTTGAATTATTTCAACCTGAGTTTCCCATTGAAAAATTACAATCCAAAGAGTGGCGACGGCGATTAGAACAAGTGAGCTGGCAGTTTGCGGGTATTGCAATATTGGCCGATTGGATTGGTTCTGATAGTCATTATTTTACGTATCAATCTAAACCTATGCCGTTAACAGATTATTGGAAACATGCTCAAGCAATGGCAAAAAAAGCGGTTATGGCGATAAATTTAGGTAGAACGCCGGTGGTAAAACCGTTTATTTCCATTCAGGAATATTACGGTTTTGCTGCAACACCATTGCAACAATGGGCCGAATCAATACCTGTAGATGATTCTCCTCAACTGTTTATTTTAGAAGATGTTCCTGGGGCAGGTAAAACAGAAGCGGCGCTTGCGCTTACACATCGTTTGATGCAGGCAAAAGCCGCTGATGGTTTTTATTTCGGTTTGCCTACAATGGCATCTTCTAATGCAATATTTAGCCGGATTGCTAAACATTACCAGCAAATGCTATCAATAGAGGATGACAGTAAACCAAATATCGTTTTAGCTCATGGTCTGTGGGGGATAAATAATCAATTTCGTGAACCCGTTTTAGCGTTAGGTCATCCAGATAGAAACGATGGTAAAACAGATATTGCGGCTTCAGCGCAGTGTAATCAATGGCTAGCTGACCCACGTAAGCAGGCGCTGTTAGCGCCTGCTGGAATCGGAGCGATTGATCAGGCTTTATTGGCCGTATTACCAAGGCGCTATCAATCATTAAGATTATTTGGGCTTAATCGTAAAGTATTAATCGTTGATGAGGTTCATGCGGCTGATGAATTTATGTTTAATTTACTGGAAAATTTATTAGCGCTGCATCTTTATCAGGGCGGTTCAGCTGTTTTATTGACAGCAACATTGACCTTTAAACAGCGTCAACGTTTAACGGATATTTGGCTGAATGTTGGCGGATTGAATTCTCAATTATTGCAAAAAACCGATTTTCCTTTAGCAACAAAAATAAGTTTAAATGCCATCTTGCCCATTATTGAACAACCGTTGTCAAGCCGAAAAGATGTTAGTCGGGAAGTCAAAGTTGATTTCTTAAATAGCTTTGGCAGTTGTATTGAAAAAGTATTAGCCGCCATTGTACAAGGGCAATGTGTCGTTTGGATACGAAATACAATAGATGATGCTATTGAGGCTTATCAGACATTGCGAAGTTTACTTACTGAACCTGAGCGTTGTCTGTTATTTCATAGCCAGTTTGTATTGCAGCACCGAAAAGAGATTGAAGATCATGTATTGACTATTTTTGATAAAAATAGTCAGGGTGAAATGCGGCGGGGCAAAGCATTAATTACCACACAGATATTCCAGGAGAGTTTAGATACTGATGCCGATGTCATGATTTCGGATATTTGTCCTATTGATGATCTTATCCAGCGAACCGGGCGTTTGCATCGCCACACTCGCGATAGTGATGGTATTTATCGAGCGGGTATTAAAGATTCACGCCCTGCACCAATATTGTTTATCCATGCGCCTGAATGGCGGGAGCAATCTGGATCAGATTGGCTAAGCCATAATTTTCGCAATACGCAAGCTGTTTATCGCTCGCCTGCACGTTTGTGGTTAACCATGCGAGTGTTGAGAGAACTGGGGGCTATACGTATGCCCGCGGAAACTCGTCAATTAATTGAAGCGGTTTATGGTCATGCTTATGAGCAGGCACCTGAAGTGTTAAAACATCAAGATAATGAATTTATTGACGAAGAGCGAAGTCAGACAGCTAAAGCTAAGTCTTATTGGTTACAGTGGCAATTATATGGTTATTGTGATCGAAGTGCTGATAATTGGTATGAGGATGATTCAGATATTAATGCTCGCTACAGTGATATTGAAACCGTTGAGGTATTATTACTGAAAAAAGGTGATTCAGGACAACTGGTACCTTGGGTAAATTCAGCCGAATTTTCAGTGTCACTGAGTACGATTAAATTATCCAGAAATAAATATGCGGATAAATTAGCTCCAATTCCAACAAAATTAATACCTGCTCTCAATGCATTGCAACAGAGATATTACCAAATTAGATATTTGCAACCTTGGTTGCCAGATCAAGATCCGAATTTTACTTACTCTTCAACAATAGGCTTTTGTGAAAGATAAAAGCAGGAGGTGTTATGAACTTAGTTCAGGACCCGTGGTTGCCCTTTCGGTTACGTGATGGCAGTGAAAAAGTACTGCCCATTAATGCGATATGTGATCATGATGTTATGGACTTTGCTTTACCGCGAGCTGATTTTCAAGGAGCAGCTTGCCAATTTGCCATTGGTTTATTACAAACCGTTTTTGCGCCGGAAGATAAATATCAATGGTATGCTCTATATGAAACATCACCTGATAAGAAGGTATTACAACAAACTTTTAATAAAGTGATACATGCCTTTAATGTTACCGGTATAGGGCCGCTTTTTATGCAGGATTTTGATCCGCTGCAAACAGTAAAATCAACCACTGTAGCTGGATTGTTAATTGAAGCACCGGGAGCGAATGGTTTAAGACTTAATACGGATCATTTCATTAAACGCGGCATCGGAGATGTGATGTCTCTTGAAATGGCGACTTTGGCACTGTTTACCTTACAAATTAATGCACCGTCAGGAGGGGTGGGACATCGAGTAGGATTACGAGGTGGGGGACCATTAACCACGTTAGTGATGCCGCAACAAACGGATGCCACATTATGGCAAAAACTGTGGTTAAACGTTATTAGTCGAAGTGAATGGCATTATTCAGAACCTGATTTAACCAGTGTTCAGGTTTTTCCCTGGTTAGCGCCAACAAAAGTGAGTGTTAATGAAGGGACAGAAATTAATGCTACCGATGTGCATCCCTTACATATGTATTGGGCAATGCCAAGACGTATACGTCTTGTAGTGGAAAAGGGTGAAAATATTTGCAAAATTTCAGGTAAATATTCTGAGCTCACCGTCTCTGAATATCGGACACAAAACTATGGTGGCAATTATTCCGGTAATTGGACCCATCCGTTAACGCCCTATAAATGGGATGCTAAAAAACCAACACAACCCTTATCTATTAAAGGCCAACCGGGCGGGGTGACATATAAAATTTGGGATGCTTTAGTATTTACCAGCCATGAAAGGGGACAACGTTGTGCGCCGGTTGTGAGTCATTTTTATTTTTTATGTTGTCATTTTGCTGAACTCCGAAGGGCAATGCCTCGTCTGTGGGTGTTTGGCTACGATATGGATAATATGAAAGCACGTTGTTGGTATTCTGTCACTGTGCCGTTGTTTCTTGTCTTACCTGAACAACAGGAAAAGATTCTATATCAAGTCAAAGAGCTGCAAAAACTGGCAATCAATATGATTTGGCTATGTCGGAATCAAATAAAAGCGGCTTGGTTTGAAAAGCTCGCTGATGTGAAAGGAGACACTTCCTTTATTGACCTGACTTTTTGGCAACAAAGTGAATCCCTATTCTTTTCTGTGGTACATCAACTTATCAATAATGCAAATTCCGATGTGCCTTTTCTGACACCAGAACAGGCCAAACATTGGCTTAATACCTTGCGTCATCTCTGTAGAGATTTATTTGATGAATATGTTGCTTTATCTGAATTAGGTAATGAGCGTTCAATGGCGAAACGTATGAGAGCGCGTCAGCAGTTAATTATCGGGTTATATGGACAAAAAGCGTTACAAGAGATCAAAACATTTATCACCAATCATCATATTCACTCCGGTAAAGAGGAGATGTAATGGACAGTAAGAGTGAAATCATATTATTGCATTGGTGGCAAAGTATGTTTATGTCACCAAAACAGTTAAAAGAGAAAGGTATTATTCCAGCTCCTTCTACTTATAGAGCCCAGTTAAAGCGTTGTGAAAATGTTGAGATGGCCATGTTAACCGAAGGTTTTCGGGCTTTATGGCTCAGCTTACCTGATGAAGTTAACTTATCAGATAATCCGGTAAAATTGGAATATTGGGCCACGATGGCGGTGGCATTAGTTTATGTTAAAAACAACAGTGATATTAAATTGGCGGCAGCGGCGGGTAAGAAAGGAGGTGGAAATAAACCGGTTGTCAGTGAATTAAGATTTTCACAATTACAAAATTCTAAAACACCGAATGAATTATTACGTCGATTACGTCGGGTTTTACAGCAAATCAAAGGCAATATTTCTGTTTTGGCTTTAGCGCGGGATATTGAAGAGTGGTTTGCTGAATATGGACAATTACGGCCATGTAAGGCGGATAGGCGTATCAAAGTGAGGTGGGTTATGGATTATTACCATGCTGCTAGTGGTAAATCGGTTGATTTATCGGATTTTCATTAATTGAGTTTAGGATGATCATTATGAGTCAGTTTATTCAATTACACCTATTAACTTCCTATGCGCCATCTAATCTGAATCGTGATGATTTAGGCCGGCCTAAGACAGCGAAAATGGGCGGTTTTGAACGTTTACGTGTAAGTTCTCAAAGTTTAAAACGTCACTGGCGTACTTCTGAATTGTTTGAGCAGGTGCTATCAGAGAATATTGGTATTCGCACCAAGCGACTGGGTATCAAGGTATTTGAAACGTTGATCAATGTTGGAGTGAAAGAAAAATCGGCTAAAGCATTGGCTACGACTATTGCCAGTGTTTTTGGAAAAATGAAAAAAGATGCTTTAGAAATTGAACAATTGGCACATATCAGCCCGGAAGAGCAACAATCTGTCATGTCGTTGATTGCGGTGCTGGCGGAAGAAAACCGGGCACCAACGGCTGAGGAGCTTAATTTATTAAAAACTAAGCAGACCGCGGTGGATATTGCTTTGTTTGGTCGGATGTTAGCCTCAAGTCCGGCATTTAACGTCGAGGCTGCCTGTCAGGTCGCTCATGCTATTAGTGTACATAGTGTTGTTATTGAAGATGATTATTTTACAGCGGTGGATGATTTGAATGATGGTAAGGAAGATACGGGGTCGGCCCATATAGGGGAATTGGGTTTTGCCGCCGCGCTGTTTTACAGTTATATCTGCATTAATAAAACGCAATTAATAAAAAATTTGGATGGTGATGAAGCCCTTGCTAATAAAGCGATTAAAGCATTAACAGAAGCCGCTGTGAAAGTATCGCCTACGGGTAAACAAAATAGTTTTGCTTCTCGTGCTTATGCCAGTTTTGCTCTCGCTGAGAAAGGCGAACAACAACCTCGTTCTTTATCTGTTGCATTTTTAAAACCCATTAATGACAGCGACCAGGGTCCATCGGCAATTGATGCATTAGAGAGCCAAATGCGCAATATTGATCTGATTTACGGTATTTGTGCCGATGACCGCTATAAATTCAATACATTCACAGGGGAAGGAACTTTAACCGAGCTGCTTGAATTTGTTGCACGGTAATGGGGGGCGGAATGAAAGCATATTTAGTCTTCCGATTATATGGCCCGATGGCAAGTTGGGGCCAACCTGCGGTTGGGGGAGAGCGGCCAACGGAATTGTATCCTGGTCGCTCTGCAATTTTGGGGTTATTAGGCGCTGCGTTAGGTATTCGACGAGATAATGAGTCTGAATTAGCAAAATTACAAAAAAGTGTGTTAATTGCAATTAAGCAGACAGTTCCTGGCTCTTTAATGCGTGATTATCATACGACGCAGGTGCCGACGCACAATAATAATGTGGTTCATCAGAGCCGTAAAAGTGAATTAAGGTCAGATAAACTTAATACCATACTGTCTAATCGTGATTATCGTTGTGATGGTATTTGGATCGTTGCTATTACATTAACTGAACACGCTTATTTTACGCTGGAACAATTACGGGATGCTTTACTTAAACCTATATTTATCTTGCATCTTGGACGTAAATCTTGCCCGCTTGCTTTACCTCTCAGCCCTAAACTCATTACGTCATCGGCATTAAAAATGGCATTGGATATCTCTTTTCCACCGCTGATTCATTCTGATAGAGAAGATAAGGTATGGCTAGGCGCAAATGGTATTGTGACTTATTTTTGGGAGGGGAATAAAGATGAAATTATCTCTTCAAATATCTTAATCAGCTATCCTTGGGATGAGCCGATTAACCGGGGGCGTTGGCAATTCCGGCAACGTGTTATGTATCAACTTTCTATCGAGGAGGGTGTTGATGTATTTGTCTAAAATTGTGCTTCGGCAATCGAGTCAAACAGCAAATATATTAGCAAAACTGGGTGCAAATGGCGTTTATACTTCTCATCAATTGTTATGGAAATTGTTTTCAGCAGACGAAAAACGTCAATTTCTATTTCGGGAAGAGATCGGAATAATGGGATTACCTGTATTCTATGTTTTATCTAAAACCTCACCTCAAACTCAGTCACCATTGTTTGAGGTGGAAACGAAAGCATTTTATCCTCAATTGAAGGAGGGGCAGCGTTTAGCTTTCAAATTACGCGTTAATCCAACAATCTGTATTACCGCTCCTTCTGGAAAACGTCAGCGTCATGATGTCTTGATGCATGCTAAGTTTCAGGCAAAACAGCAAGGTGAAACGGAACAGGGGAAAATAAAAGCTATGATGGAGGATGCTGCCCGTAATTGGCTGTTAAATCATCGTCGTATGCAGCAGTGGGGTATTCAGTTTGACGATTTACTGGATATTGAAGATTATACTCAGCATCGAAGTGTAAAAAAGCAGGGGCAAAAAATACAATTTTCCAGTGTTGATTTGCAGGGGCTGCTGACGATTACCAACGGTGAGCTATATTTGGAACAGTATGCAAAAGGCTTTGGTCGTGCTAAAGCGATGGGATGCGGATTGATGTTAATCAGAACGGTATAATGGCCTTGATGTCATTTAAATTTATTTTTGTTGAAGATCGCAATACAATATTCTTTGTTGTATGGGAATATTGAGGTTAAAGGTAGCAAATTCGCTGTTGTTAGAAGTTCGTGTTATGCTTCAAAAGCATGGTAAAAAGTGATATTGCTAGCTAATATCATTCTGTAGAGTAAGGCGTAGTCGTTACTCTCGGAAATATTGATAAAATAATTACCGTGTTCCTCATCTCTGTGGGGATGAACCCGAATTTTGGTATACATTTGAGCAGGGAAGAATATGTTCCCTGTGTTTAATGGGATAAACCGCTATAATTAATGATAGGATATCGTGTTAGTGAGTGTTCCTGGTCATTACCGGGGTAAACCAAACTCGATAAATCTCGTCAAAGAGAGAATTTAAGTGTTCCCTGCATTTGTGGGGATAAACCGCGTCACGAGTGATGCTTTACTATGTTCACTAAATGTTCCCTGTACTTACGGGGATGGACCTAGCAGTGCTCCAAATAGTTATAAAGCTAAGGATGTGTTCCCTGTATTGTACTAACGGGGATAAACCGTACGAAAATGACACTGATGATTAGCTTCCCTGGTTGTTCCCTGCCTCTGCGGGGATAAACCGGACAGTAACAGTGATGTAGTCGGTAGTAATCGGTGTTCCTTGTGTCCACGGGGGTGAACCGAACTGATACTGTTGTGTTTTGGATTTGGAAGCGTGTTCCCTGTACTAACGGGGATAAACCGAACAGTTAGCGTTTGAGCTGGTAGAGATAGACTTGTTCCCCGTTTCTACGGGGGTAAACCGCTAAAGACAGAACTATCTCTATCTGTTGCAATTTGATCCCCGTAATCTACGGGGATCAACCGTCATCCGGAAGGGCAATTGACATAGAGGGGCAGTGTTCCTTGAATTTATGGGGATAAACCAGATTCAGGTTTCATGATGATAGCTGAATGTAGAAATGTTCCCCGTTTTTACGGGGACACGGTGATTGTGTTGTTGATTATATTGTTGTTTCTCTCTCAGCTTTCGATAAACCTTTGGGAAGGGGAGTCGTCAGTAATTGTTTGTAAATAATCTACACAGGTAAGCTTGCTAATATTATCCCCGTTTGCTAAACGGTATTTTAACCAATTGATAATTTGTTCCATTAATTGCCCTTCTGGCTTATCCAGCTTATCAGCCAATTCACCGTGGTTTTCCCAGCAATCATCATTGATCGCAAATGCCATCCCTTGCAGGGCGTAATCGGAATGATGCCAGGCATCTAATAAATGACTGCCTAGGATAAAGGGCAATTCACTGCCACCTTGACCACAATTTTCAGGCCGATAATAAATCTGCGGTTCGGGCATATCGATCATCAGCTCACTCACCGGTGTCAAAAATGCTGACCAATCGCTGACTATCATTGCCGGTAATAATTGACTGAGGATACGTGGGTCCATACTGCGAAAAATCACCGGTTTCTCTTGCAAAATCACCTGCTGGCGTGAACGCCAATGGTTAAGCTGTTGTATCCATGACTGATCACTGCGGTAAGCCCAACCCCAACTGTTATCGGTTGGAGCATGGCTATCAAGCAGATGAGCGATCATTGACAGACAGCCTGACTTGGGCTGAACCAGCCAGGGACTTTGCGCCAGCATGTGATCCATCGGTGTATTGCTGTATAGCGGAAAAGCCTGCTCTACCCAGTCGTTGCTATAAAAAAGCGCCACTGGGTCAGATTCCGCGAGTGAATTGAGCATAAAGAAAACCGATGGTTTATTAGGGATACTCAGCCACTGTAGCCAATTTATTGATGTATTCATTCATCCTCCGGATTATTAATAACCCAATTTGCTTCCTGTTGAGCCAGCACAGCACAAAACGGTTTGGCAGGGAAGTTAACACCGGGCAGAGGCGCAACCCCTTCCGGCAGTTGCAGAGACAACCCACGGCCAGTACCGGCAGAACCTTGCCCGACTGATAAATTCGGCGAGGTCAGAATACCGCCGGGAGTTAACCGGATAAAATGACTACCGACTTTTAAGGTAATTTCTGACGCCGCTTCCAATACCATTTTACCGCCGCTTTTCAGGTGCGTTTCCTGACCGCTTTCAGCGACCAACGCTTCCCCAGTCTGTAAATGTTGACTACCTGAGATACGGTGTGAAACATCGCCATCAGTGCTGTACTTCCCCGATCCTCTGACATGCCGATGATCATCCACTGAAATTTCACTATAGCGGTTATTATCGATTCGCTGCTTATGGTCGTGTTTAATATGCCAGTAAGCGTCGTGCTGAATATGGGCGGTTAAATCTTTTTGCCCATGTAGGTAAATCTCTTCCTGATCTTTTGCATCTTCAAAGCGCAACTCGTTAAAGCCTTCCCCTTTGTGAGTCCGGGTCTTAAACGTGGTTCGGGTCTTTTCGGCGGGTAAATCTAGCGGTGGCCGGTTTAAGCCGTTATAGGTGCAACCAGTCACAATCGGGCGATCAATATCGCCGTTCAGGTAGGAGACAATCACTTCCTGACCGATACGAGGAACCGCCATAAAACCGTAACCACTGCCATTCCAACCCTGGGTGAACCGTACCCAACAGGAGGCATTTTCATTGGCTTTATCATAACGATCCCAGTGAAAATGAATGCGAATACAGCCCTCAGCATTCACGTAAATCTCTTCCCCCGCCGGGCCGACCACGGTTGCCACTTCATCGCCATCCGCCAGCGGTTTGTAACGATATAGCGCTCGCCAGTCCTTATAACCCGAAATAAAACTGAATTCGTTATGCAGATCAGTTCCTGATTCTCCGCTACCTTCTTGCAGTGCCTGCGGACACTTGCCGTGATGACGAATAGCCACGATTTGCCAGCGGGTATTCATGGTATCAACCGGGTGTTCGCTGAGGTCAAAGATTTTACCGGGCATCAGTTTAAAACAGTTGCTTTGCCCGCTACCGGCCTGACGTTGATTCTGGACGGCCTGCTGCTGACGCTGGACGAACGGTTTCGCCTCCGCGTTTTTCTCGCAACGGACGCTGTTCCATCTCATCGGCCAGCGGCTGAGCAGCAATATATAGCGTCACCGGATGAGGTAACAGCTCCTCTTCTCTGAGCACACCAAAACCATTAGTTACCCCTCGGCGCACATAACCCGGGGTGCCGCGACTGATCAGGCGATAAGGCATGTTGACCAGCGGCTTTCCCTGTTCATCCACCAACTGAAATTCCACCCAGTTTTTCAAAAAACGCTTACAATCAAAACACAAGCGTGGATCTGATATACCCATTAGTTTTACTTCTTTCTTTATAACGTTATTTCTCCGTCCGGCTAAATCATCTTCATCAGCATAAATATCCTGTCAGGAATAGCTGTCATTGATTTCGTCACTAAAGAAACAAGATAGTAAAAATCCTATTACCACAGATAAAAAACACCGCTTATGCCGTGAGTAATAGCGAGCTGAACGACAGGAAGACAGAAATGTATTCCCATCAATTAATCCCTTTGAATAAGGGAACAGGAGTTGGAATTTCCTTCATACTGTCCAATATGATGGAACTTAAATTATGATTATTAAATCTCCACTCACATTCCTTGAGAAACAACTCAAAATACTCCTTTGGTATGCCATTAAATCGACACATATGACGTTTGAATAGAAAGAAAAATATAAGATAAAATATAATCACAGAAAAAGATTTAATAACAAGAGAGCAAGAAATAAAAAAACAAAGAAAAACAATAGTTGAAAAAAATATGAGATTATCATGATTGATGATCAGACATGGAATTTTATTAAATTTTTTACATATGAGGAGTTGGAAAACACCTTATAAATAAAAAGCAGGCGAGGAACACAACGTGGACAAGCGTTGTGTCATCTGATCACATAAACAGCACTTTGAGAAAGTGTTTATATGACTATTAAGCATAGGACGGGAACTAGCAGAATTAATCGAGCGAGTTATAGAAGTCGCTGAAGCACTCGACATATTTTTCTGTCTTTTTCCAGATGAAGAAGATTTTGTTCAGTCTTCCCAGCTTTTACTTTTACCACTTAGTTGTTATCTCATTGATGTCACTAGTAAACTACACGAATTGTCAGTTGATGGTGAACTTATTTTGATGGGAAAATTATCAAGCGGTACATAATCGCATAAGGCGAATGTAGATTACTAAATCAAAAACCCCTCATATTAGATATGAGGGGTTATAAGCCCTTTGCGGGAGAAATTTTTAACAAAGCCCTCATGGGGAATAATCATACTGTAGTTAATAGAATACCAAAAGTCAACTTTCAGATTTACTGATAAGGCTTGATGCGCCGATGATTTTGATTATTGCACGTTGTATCTTTTCAACATCTTCACGCGTCAAATATTGCTGAAATGTTTGTTCATTATCTCTTAATTTAAAGAGTCTGTTTGTGTTTACTATCTGCATATGATGGACTAACGCCCAGCGCCTGCGACGATCATAAAAATTAGTTATTCGAAAAATAGATTGATCTAATTCGACATGATAACCGCGAGCAATACCATCGTTGTTTAAAGTTGAGGAAATGGGAACAACGAGATAACCATTGCTACACAAACGGGCATTCATGATTACAACCATTCTTTTTTTTACCATCTCAGGCGGGATGCGACCATTAAAATGGTCTGGTTGTGCCGGTAACCCAAAGTCACAATCAAATATTTCACCGATACGCGGGCGATATCTAATAGCCATTTAATTAATCGGCCCTCTAAAATAATGGTTCCTACCCTAGTATATGTGTTAGGTCAGATATCTAACAACGTAAACGAACAATTTAACGGTCAATAGTTAGTTATCAGTGTTCGATAAAGATAGCCTATCATAATAGGCTACTTATGGAAAATTATAGTTGATAGATATTTTTATTGGTTGTAATTCAGGTTAACTCAAATAAGCAAAATCCAATTACAGCAAAAGAAACTATCAAAAAACATAGATGAAAAGTAATGTAAACAATTAACGTTTTAAGAAAAAAAACCATAACAAAGAAAATAATTATCGGAAAAGCACTATAAATAAAAAAACGATACAACAAAAAAACAATGTTTTTTACCTACCAAAGAAATGATGATTGAATTTTCCTTTGCAGTAGGAAAAAATCTTATATTGATCAAATAAAACACCATATATACTATTAAAGATATGGCAGTAAAATAAAATGACTTTATGTGGTTATCTGGAATAATAATATTAGAAGATAAAGTAATTAAGACTTCAATGAAACCACTGAACTTTGCCGGAAGTAATAAAAGAAAAAGGAATATAATGACATTTTTATTCCCAGACGCAAATTTTTTACCCTACATTTATATTCCAAGGCATCAGCGATTATTAAATTCATACTGCATCTCTAAAACCAAAATCTAAATAATGTCCTTGGTGAATCTTTAAGAAATTTTGTCCTGGAATGCAAATACAAATAGTTGCTGAAAACAATACATTGATTTTTACTTAAATATTGGCGATATGACCTTAATGATGTTACTTTATTTTCCAGTATTCTATTTGATCATTATTCCAATCAATGCTCCCATCTGGATATTCAATCCTCGCAGGTTCTTTACCCGGTGGAATAATCACTTTCGGCATTTTGGTTTCATCCAGTTTAGGTTTAAAAATAATTTTCCATTTTGCTCCTGGTGTTAACTTCAACCTAAAAGGATACAATTTAACCTTACCTTGTAAGGATATACTTTTCGGAAATCCTTCAACCATTTCTAAAACAGGGTAAATAACCGGGTTAAAATCAATCGTATTCGATGCAGAAATTTCGCTAATATTTGTCCGGGCAGCATCATTGATAAATGCCGTTAAGCCGGTTCCCGCATACGGCACAGCATCTTTCATCAGATGTCGGAATCGGTATACCCTACTGCCACAGAAGCTTGATTGATTTTCCATTTACACCATCCTCCTCCATTGAAAGGCAATTTCTCCTGAAAGTAACCGGTTTGTGGATCAACTTTTACATCCAAATCCAATCCATAATAGGTCGGCACTTGATAAGGCGACATACCTGCATCAAACTGATATCTAAGACAGTCTTTTGAGATATACTGCGCAGATACATACGGTTTTGTGTATTTCGGTACGACACTTTCCACCGTAATCAACTGTTTCTTCTCGTCAGGTGAAAAAGGAAAAAACCAGTTAAAAAAGGTATCGCCAAATGCCCAGTAAATAAAATGTTGGCTCACGGTCAGTGATTTTATTAACTGCTTATCCATATCCAGAAAATAGAGATTTCGGTAGTAAACATTGTCAGGGATAAGCATCTTATAACTATCCATTTTCGCCTTAAATTGACGCTGGCTGTCCTGATAGATCGTAATCTTATCCGGTTCGCATAACTCTCTGAGGCGCTGGTCAATATAACCCGCATATTTATACGAGCTATGGTTAGAGAAACCGAATCCGCCTTTCAAATCAGCACTTCTGTTTTCAACAAACAGTTTGTCTTTTTCTTGTTGACTGAGCTGATTAAATAACGCATTCTGCCGCTCACCGGCCAGAGAAAAATCCTTTTCTGTTTCCTGATTTAACTCAGGAATTAAGTAGAGTTTTGTGGTGTTATCCAATATCTCTTCGGCAATACCCGTTATAAAAGAGACATTCCGGGCGGAAATCAGCCATTCCGGGCAACTGTTGGCTTGAAAAAAATGAACCACTTTACCATGATGCAGATAAATTTCTTTACTGGCTGTCGCCTGTTTAATTGCCTGAATAATCGGTGAGGGTGACAATAATTTCATGATTTCCCAGTCATACCCTGCCAGCATCCCTGATGTGAGTTCGGGAAACTCATCCTCGATCTTGCCGCGAAGACGGGCAGCCAACAGCGCAAAGCCCTGTATCACTCGCTCAATATCCGGATCACCGGCACCTTCAGATAAAAAATTTGCCAGGTGCGGATTTTCTTTTGCGACTTCCTGCGCCAATTGCCGTATATACTGCAATTCTTGTAGGAATAGAGACTCTTTTTTATTCATAACACACTGTCCTATAAGGTTTTGATCTGAAAAGATGTTTGTGAGGCGATCAGTGTGGCCCCGCAGGAGGTTTTCATGCCCTCTAGAGCCAGCCCTTGTTGATTGGTTCCGATCACGGTTGAGGTTCCCTCAGCAATGGTTTGATATCCGCCACACTTTGGACACGACACCGGATCGTTAATCCGTGCCACGCCTTTACCCAGAACCTTAAAACTGTCATCACTGGCTAAGACACAGCCGCCATGAGAGGTTCTGTCGCCTTGTCGTATTACATTTTTTAGCGTCATATTTTTGCCTGGAGTTGAAATAATTAATTCTTTTGCCAAAGAAATAACGTAGTAAAAATCCCACCATCACAGATAAAAGCTGCGCTTATTAGAGTGAATTAATGGCGAGTTGAGTGATATACCCTTCATCTTTCAAGCTGCTGCTTTGTTGGCTGCTTTCACTCACCCCAGTCACATCGTTATCTATGCTTCTGGGGATTCATTCACTTGCCGCCGCGCTGCAACTCGAAATCTATTAGGTATAGTCGTTGTGTTAATAACTTCGTTAGTACAACCGGAAAGGCTTGGTGAGAGAAGAGAATCTTATATGCATGCTTCGTTTTTGCATGCGGTTTGTATTTCCTGTTGATTGATAGGAATGGTCTGTAATAGTAATACCATTCGCGATAGTTACTGCATTTAATATCAAATGAGTGATGATAATGATATTTAAATACCAGTGCAGCTTGATAGGGCTAATCTGAAAGCACCGCAGAAACTGCACTCGATACCGAGTTAAGTATCACCTAATCCCATCGTTAAATTCATTCCCAATCCCACAAGAGATGGTAACGATCTCGTGACCAGCGATAATAGAGCGCTAGAAATGCATTAATATTATTAATGGGAAATTGTTCGAAGTCGAAATATTCATCTTCATCCAAATCAAGTAATTCACTTATCCATTGCCGCGTTTCTGCATATTCCTCATGGTCAGGATCATTCAGTATTGCTATTAAATTTTCATAACCATCAATCCCGCCGGTATCTTCAAAGGGACAGGCACGAGCACCATCCAGACAATAAAAAGGAAGTGGAAGATTATTTTCAGGATACTGACTGTTTTCTAAAATAATTTCGTGTTCCCAACCATCGCCAAAATCATAGAGATAAGTAAAAGATCGCCCTTTTTGTTTAATCAGGTCAACCAGACGGTATAAGTCTTCTTCCTTGCTATCAGATGGGCTTTCTGGCATTTCTGTTAGTCGTAGTTTACCAATACGAAATTCATGTAGATGACTATCCTGCCATCCCATCACGATCTGTATCACGTCATGCAGCCTATCGAATGAGATAGAAGCGGGAACGACAAATCGCCGCCAAATAGCGGGTTTTGAGTCTGTGAGCGTTACTTTTAATTGATAGAATCTTTCATTCATCACTAACCTCCTAATGGTTTTGAGATGATCCTTTTTTCCATGTGTTCCATCTATTGTCAATATTTTGTTGAATTTCTCTGGTTAATATTGTCGGAATACCAGACATATTTAGCTACCATACGAAAATCTTTGGTCATATCATCAATTCTAGTGGCTAATATCCATAATAGCTTTTACAACAGATAATCTGGCCTGACCAGTTTGCACTTTGACTGAATTCCGTTTGTGTGGGTAGTCTCTTTGTGCATGGGTTATATATATTAAGTATAGTTTAAAATCACGAGTAGGAGCGATATATTCAGAGCCTTTGCTGTTAACAGAAAAAACGCATATTATTTACATGCCGTTCATCAAATATCGAAGATTAATCACTGTCCTAACTCAGGAAATCCTTAACCAACGTTGTATCATGATAATAGTTGATTAACTACAGATATTCTTATTGTAAAATCATTCCTATTAATAAAAAAAGGTTACGAGTTTTTTAGTGTTTTATCGCATGGATTAAGGAAATGAGTACGTATGTTGTTGAGTAAAATTGAATGAAATAAGAGGGTTATTCTTTGAGGAAATTCCGCTTACAATTGCTCAGACCAGAGAGAATAAATTAAATTATGAAAATTTTTTAATATATTCATAAGTTTCCGCCATGAAATGAGCATCTATATCAAATTTATATGGCGAGGTATATGATCGATGAATATTCATTCGATGTTATCTAAATAATTAAGAATATTGATAGTGAATCCCTGTATATATTATGGTATGAAATTTTTTATTCGATAAAATAAATGATAATTTACTGTTACATATACCTAATAGATTTCGA
>NZ_JAHZMK010000043.1:25891-32023 GCF_020387775.1 Photorhabdus antumapuensis | reverse complement strand
GAAAGATGAAGGGTATATAAGTAAATTATCGGTAGGATTTGGCTATATCTAAAAAGATTTCTGATAAATATATAAGTAATTTACTTATATAAACTGTGATTTATACCAGTAGTTATTTAAGGTTTAATGGTTAATTATTAGCATGATAGAGGGCTCTTAGAGCAACTTAATCCAATGAAGGGGTACAAAAATGAATGAAACTGTAGATGTTATTATTTGTGTGGATGTTGATTGTATTATTAATGACTACAAGAAACTAGGAGCAAATCCGGACAACCCTACAATGGTAGATAATAAATACTTTCATTACATTACTAATAATGAAAATGCTGATATACCTGAAAATAATGCTACAGGGGAATTGATAGTAAAAATGGGTGTCAACGATATTATCAGGTGGAGAGTAATATCTTTAACTCAACAATTGATATATTCAGTAAACTTATACAAAAAAACGAAAGAAAATAGTTATAGAATTATAACACCTCTAAAATATACTCAGGAAGTAACAAAGGTTCTTTATCCAGAACAAGACGATAAGCAAGTACCCGGTACACCGTTTAAACATGGAGTAGAATCTATAACACAATCCTATTTGGAATCAAAAGGCAAGCAATCAGGTGAAGAGAAATTGACTTTTATAATAAGTATACATAATAACATTGAGTTAATTGGGTACATTTCTCATAGCGCTTTTGTTCGCGTTTTATAAACTCCAAAATTAATATAAGATAATAGGGCCAACATTATGAATACTGATGATACTGCTGAATTTTCTAAGAGTATAGATATTTTAATTTGTATTGATGTGCAATCTATCTTAAATAAGTTTGACCGCCTGAGCCAGGATTATAAAAAGCCGACTAAAATTGATGATAACTTGTTATATTATATTACCACTGAGAATCAAGCCTACGCTCCCGAGAAAAATGCTACAAATTCACTTAAAGTTACAGGTAAGGTAGGTGATATAGTTAGGTGGCAATCTTCTAGCATATCTGCTCAATTTAACCATAAGGTATTTTTATATCGTATGGAAAAAGAGAGTACTGATGATTACATTTCTCAACCAATGACAGTATATACATTAACTAAAGTTGTTGTTCCTAAGCTTCAAAAAGCGCTAATCCCCCACGAAGAAGATATTATTGAATGGTCACAAGCACTTTTGCCCGGTTTTTCCTATGAAAAAAAACATATTTACTATCAAAAATCTACGTTGCGTAGGCCAGGGATAGTTCAATATGCATGGTATCTATCTATCTATGATCACTCAAATAAACTTGTGGGTTATTGCTACCATACTCCCTTAACTGGCATCGTTATTTCTGATGATTAAATGTAATCTAACGATTCAGTATAACTAATATAACGTTTGCTACATTGATATATGCGTTGCGCCAGGGACAGGCTGAGTTTCATTTAATATAAAAAATTAAAATTTTTACTGCTATATTATTTGCTAAATATATCAAATTTCTTGTCATTTTATTATTAAACCAAAAGTTTAAAGTTAAATTAATTATTAGATGCTTTATTTTTTTCACTGAGTGTTATTATTGTTAATTATTAAAAGTTAATT
Source organism: Photorhabdus antumapuensis (assembly GCF_020387775.1). NCBI lineage: Bacteria > Pseudomonadati > Pseudomonadota > Gammaproteobacteria > Enterobacterales > Morganellaceae > Photorhabdus > Photorhabdus antumapuensis. The sequence goes on along the minus strand of NZ_JAHZMK010000043.1, from coordinate 30,441 downwards.
TTACAGTTAAATGTCAGGACGTATAACTTTAACACAAGTGAGAATATGGAATTACTTATGTTTACAGGTGATGATTTAACATGAAAATTATTCGTATATTAAATAATTGTTATAAAAATATATAGGAAATTTATTTTTAAAAACTATGATTTATATCAGTGGTTTTTTTGACTTGAATCATTAATATAAAATATGATTGTTAGGCAATCTAAAACTTTATTGTAAAATTGTAAAGGAGAATAGATATGGGCGACTTTATAAAGATTTCGAAATATCAATCTGTAGATATTCTTATTTGTGTGGATGTAGAAGCTATCATTAGTAATTATGACTTAAGTAAATCAAAAACATTAGGAACCGCGAAATCGGTACATAATAAATATTTTTATTATATAACGAGCACTGGAAATCTTTATACTCCTAAAAATAATGCTCAAGGAGAGTTGGAGGTAACCGTTAATGTTGCTGATGACATTAGATGGAGGCCGATGTCTTTGACGCAGCAATTCGAATATACAGTACTTTTATGTAAAATGAGATTACAATCTGCTGACAATAGTGATGTTTCGCTTATAACATTACCGCAACTTGATTATGGTGATATTTCTATTCCTTATTTGGCTAAAGATGATAATAATAATGTAGATAATGTGGTATATAAAAGAGATGGAGAAAATAATGGTGGACTAATAACAAGATATTATCATCAATCAACAGCTCAGAGGGCGGGACGAGGTTCGTATGTCTGGTATATGAAAATATATCGTAAAAAACAACTCATTGGGTATATTGGTCATGATCCTTACATTACAGTTCTGGATGATTAAATACTTATAAAACTAATATATAGAATCGGGAATAGTATTATGAATAATGTTGAATATACAGATCTTAAAGGCGTAAGACCCGCTAGTGGTGTACAATTGATTGATGTTCTTGCCATTGTTGATGTAACAGCGATCAAAAAAGATCTCGGTAATTCCATTAGTAAGGTGCCTGGCGGGCCAACTGCAATGGGTGATAAATACATTTATTACATTACCTCTCAAAATAATATCTATGTTCCTAAAAATAATGCTCAAGGTACACTTTTAATTCAAGGTAAGGTAGGGGATATAATTAGATGGCGGGCTGCAACCCTATCAGCTCAATTTGATGATCAGGTATTTCTATATCATATGGGAGGGGTAGGTGCCAAATCGCTAGTTTCGCCCCCAACCCTAACTTCAGCTATATCTCAAGTTGCGGCTCCAAGTAAAGAGGCAACATTAGGGACTAATCAAGACTATCCTGTAGTATTTGAAAGTCGTAATATTTTCAATCAAGGATCTAAATTACGGACTCCAGGTATAGCCAAATATTCATGGTATATATCCGTTTTCGAAAGGTGGAATGTTAAAGATAATATTGGTAATCTTATTGGCTATCTTGCTCATTCTCCAAATATTCAAATAGTTGATTAAATTTAACATTATATAAAAATTTAATAAATCGACCATGAAATATTAAAAGTCAGTAAGCCATCACTGGAAAATATATATCTAATAGATTTCGAGCCGCAGCGCGGCGGCAAGTGAACGAATCCCCGGGAGCATAGTTAACTATGTGACCGGGGTGAGAGAGTGCAGCCAACAAAGCAGCAGCTTGAAAGATGAAGGGTATATACAGTATTTTTCAAAAATGTAACAACCTATGGAATAATCTAAGAACATATACTTACTAATATATTAAATTTCCTCTCATTTTATTATTAAACTAAAATTTTATAGTTGAATTAATGATTCGATATTTATTTTTTCACTAAGTGTTTTTATTATTGGTTATAAAAGAATTAATTTCATAGTTAAATATAGAAAAGAATAACTTTAACGTAAGAGAAAATATTGAATTACTCATGCTTACAAGTGGTGATTTAATACTAAAAATAATAATTTTGCGTTTTCAATATTAATATGAAACTTATTTGTATGTTAAAAGATTATTATAAAAATACAAGTAATTTAAATTTAAAAACTATGATTTATATCAGTAGTTTTTTTGATCTTAATTATTAATATAATAGATGATTGTTAAACAGTCTAACGCTTTATTGTGAAGGAGATAGAAATGAGTGAGGTTATAGATATTTCAAAATATCAAGTTGTGGATATTCTTATTTGTGTAGATGCAGAAGCTATTGTTAGTCATTATGATTTAAGTAAATCACAAACATTAGAAACTGCGAAAGTGGTATCTAACAATTACTTTTATTATATAACAAGTACTGGGAATCTTTATGCGCCTAAAAATAATGCTCAAGGAGAGTTGGAGATAACCGTCAATGTTGCTGATGACATTAGATGGAGGCCGATGTCTTTGACACAGCAATTTGAATATACGGTACTTTTATGCCACATGACAGGATCAGCAATTGGTGGTGGTGATGTTACACTTATAACATTACCGCAACTTGATTATGGTGATATTTCTATTCCTTATTTGGCTAAAGATGATAATAATAATGTAAATAATGTAGTATATAAAAGAGATGGAGAAAGTAATGGTGGACTAATAACAAGATATTATCATCAATCAACAGCTCAGAGAGAGGGATACGGTCAATATACCTGGTATATAAAAATATATCGTAAAAAACAACTCATTGGATATGTCTGTCATGATCCTTTCATTAGAGTTCTGGATAATTAAATACTTATAAAACTAATATATAAAAATAGGAATAGTATTATGAATAATACTGAATATACAGATCCGAATGATATGAAAACCGCTAGTGGTGTACAATTGATTGATGTTCTTGCCATTGTTGATGTAACAGCGATCAAAAAAGATCTCGGTAATTCCATTAGTAAGGTGCCTGGCGGGCCAACTGTAATGAATGATAAATACATTTATTACATTACCTCTCAAAATAATATCTATGTTCCTAAAAATAATGCTCAAGGTACACTTTTAATTCAAGGTAAGGTAGGGGATATAATTAGATGGCGGGCTGCAACCCTATCAGCTCAATTTGATGATCAGGTATTTCTATATCATATGGAAGGGGTAGGTGCCAAATCGCTAGTTTCGCCCCCAACCCTAACTTCAGCTATATCTCAAGTTGCGGCTCCAAGTAAAGAGGCAACGTTAGGGACTAACCAAGACTATCCTGTAGTATTTGAAAGTCGTAATATTTTCAATCAAGGATCTAAATTACGGACTCCAGGCATAGCCAAATATTCATGGTATATATCCGTTTTCGAAAGATGGAATGTTAAAGACAACGTTGGTAATCTTATTGGCTATCTTGCTCATTCTCCAAATATTCAAATAGTTGATTAAATTTAATATTACATGAAAATTTAATAAATCGACCATGAAATATTAAAAATCGGCCAGCTATCACTGGAAAGCAGAGTATAATTTCCAGTGATTTTATTTTTCTTAATTTTTGTGAAAATATCCATTCATATAATAATAGTGTTTGTTATTTAAATCCGTCCTGGATACCTATTTTTATTTGATTGTGTTATCTATTAATTTCCAAAAAAAATTATTTTAAAATTAATTATAAGAAATAGTAGTTAGTATCTTATGATGTGAATAATGATTATATCGCATAAAAACCCTCATCAGTATATGGACGAGAGTTTTTACAATTGGAAGATTTTTTGTTTCCAAGAGAAATAGTTTCTCATACTACATGTCTTACATAAAAAAAGAGATATTGAAATTAATCGAGTCCTTTTACAGGAGCCTCCCATATCTTGAAGAATCGTTTTACATTGCTTGCAGTGTAAATAACGGTATGGGATATATTTCGATGACCGAGATAATCTTGAATAAGGCGTGTATCTCTTCCTAAATCAGCGAGAGCATAACCACAGGCATGTCTTAACATATGTGGATGAGGTGAAATATTGACTAATGCTTGCTTGCCATAACGCTTTAATAAACCATAAACTTGCTGGCGTGAAATAGCACCTGATTTTTGTGATAAAAAGACCCACGCTGTATCTGATTCTCGCCAACTTTTTCTAATGTTAAGCCATTGATTTAAAGCTTTAATTTCTTCTGGTATTAGTGGGTGTGTTGTTGATAATCCCCCCTTTAATCGCCTGACATGAATAATTTCTGAGTTAAGATCAAGATCGGATAATGTTAGATTGCATAGCTCGCTCACTCTAAATCCATGAATGAAGCACATCAGTAGCATGCAATAATCTCGCTCGGCGTGACGTCCCTGACGTGCTTTTTCTAAAATCGCATTAATTTCATATCTGGTTAAGAATTTACGTTTCTTCATGAAAATAATTCCTGTGAAATTTTGGCAGATAGTTATAGGTAGAAGAATAATATTAATCTACCGGAATATATCAATTAATAGAACTTTTATAAAATTATTAGCTGATAACTCTATTTATTTTGACCAAAATCTATAAATACCGTTTTTAGATAGTTATAAATAGCCATTTTTTAATAGAAAATATCAGCTTGTAAGCTTTGTAATTATATATTTGAAAATTATTTGACAATAAAAAGAAACTAAACAGAATGCACCAAACTGT
>NZ_JAHZMK010000043.1:0-25716 GCF_020387775.1 Photorhabdus antumapuensis | reverse complement strand
ACAGTTTGGTGCATTTTGTTTGGTTTGAAAAATATTAATTCGAGATTTTTAAACTATTTTGCGCTGAATATTGGGTGCATGGAGCTAGAGTCCTGCACGGTTATTTTTTTATGGTTATGGGTATTTTATCCTTAAATTCAAGGAATTAGTTTACATGAAATTGAATAAATTGGTTATGGCCCTGGGGTTAGGTGTGGCTTTGGCTGCCGGTTCTGTCAATGCAGCGAATCCTAGCCAAGGTCACGGAACGGTGACTTTTACCGGGTCTATCACTGATGCACCTTGTTCCATCACCCCAGAAACGGTTGATCAGGTAGTACCAATGGGCTCTATTTCTAGCGCATCTTTGAAAAACGGTGGCCGTTCTTCTTCCACGCCATTCAAAATTTCTTTAGATAACTGTACGACTGAAACAATAAGCACAGTAACTACGACGTTTGTTGGTGCCAAATCCAGCATCACCGGCGGTGATGGTTTGCTAGGTATCGAAGGCGTTGCTAAAGGTGCGGGTATCGCGATCACTGATGCGGGCGGTAACAAAATCAAACTGGGTACTCCCTCACCCGCTGTAGCCCTGCATGATGGTGATAATGATCTGCATTTTGCTGCCTATCTCCAAGGTGATACTTCACCTGATGCCGTTGTTCCGGGTAATTTCACCGGCATTGCCAACTTCCAGCTGACTTACCAATAAGTCTTTTCATGCACGGAAACGCTTACAAGGAGGCGGGCGTTTCCTAATCAAAAGTTTTGCATAAGTTTAGCTGGAGAGAAGTCATGAGCCGATATGCCGCCGTTGTTGTAGTGCCCTGCCTGTTAATGTTTTCCTGTGTTATTGAAGCTGAAACGGCTGCTCCACAAGGAACGCAAGGATATGGTCGCGTTAGCATGCAAGGCACCATTATTGATACGGCCTGTGCGATTGACGCAGGTAACCGTGACCAGACGATTGAGTTAGCCACGATCCCGGTAAGCCGGATGATACATGATGGACAGGGACCAGTGCGCCCCTTTTCCATTCGCTTGATTAACTGTGTACTGACTTCTGCCACTTTGGGTAAACCCGATTGGCGCCACTTTCAGGTGATGTTTGATGGCGTACCGGATGGGAACAATTTCCGGTTATCTGGTGTGGCTCGGGGAGTCGCGTTACAAATTACAGACATATACGGCAATCAGGCACATCCGGGAACTCCACTGCCGGTGGAGGATTTACCGGCAGGGCAGATGACCCTTAATTACGCGATGCGATTGGTGGGTAATCACCAGCTATTGCAAGCGGGGCAGTATCGAACCACGGTTCGATTCAGGCTGGATTATTACTAATCATCGATCTGGGAATGTTATGGCTTTATTTTTGGGTTTGACCACTGAATGCGACAGAGTGGTCTCGGTTCGGTGTGTCCTGAAACCTCTTATTGTTTTGGTATTGCTTGCTTTAATAGGTACTCATGCTGTGTATGCGGAAGAGGAAATTGAATTTAATACGGACGTGTTGGATGTTCAGGATCGTTCTCGGATTAATTTAAAAGAATTTTCCCGTGCGGGTTATATCATGCCGGGGGATTATCAGATGGCGGTACGGCTGAATAAAAGCGAACTGCCGGAAATGCCGGTTACTTTTATGGCACCACCGGATGATCCTCAGGGGAGTGTGGCGTGTTTGCCACCTGATTTGGTGAAACAATTAGGGCTGCGGGCGGAATGGGAATCAAAGCTTACCTGGTGGAACAATAACCAGTGTCTGGAGCTTAAAACGTTGCCTGGCATGACGGTGCGCGGTGATTTGAGCAGTGACATGTTATACCTGAGTGTGCCTCAAGCCTATCTCGAATATAGCTCACCCGACTGGGACCCACCGTCACGTTGGGATGAGGGGATTTTCGGGATAATGTTTGATTATAACGTCAATGCTCAGGTCTCTAAGCCAGCGAAGGGAAGTGAAAATCAGAATGTCAGTGCTAATGGTACGACCGGGATGAATTTGGGGGCATGGCGTCTACGGGCAGACTGGCAATCACAGTATAACCACATCACAGGTCGGGCTGGGAGCACAGAGAAGAACTGGGATTGGAGCCGTTATTACTTGTACCGGGCAATACCGCATTGGCAGGCTAAGCTAACGTTGGGTGAGGATTACCTCAATTCGGATATCTTTGACAGCTTCCGTTTTACCGGGGTGAGTCTGGTGACGGATGACAATATGTTGCCGCCGAACCTGCGAGGTTATGCGCCGGAAGTGACGGGGGTAGCGAAAACCAATGCCAGAGTGACTATTCGTCAACAGGGGCGCGTGTTGTATGAAACCCAAGTTGCGCCAGGTCCATTCCGCATTCAGGACATCAATGACGCAGTGAGTGGCAAACTGGATGTGCGGGTAGAGGAGCAAGATGGGGGGTTACAGGAATTTCAGATCGATACTGCGAATATTCCCTATTTAACCCGTCCGGGCCGGGTTCAGTACAAACTGGCGGCGGGTAAGCCGACTAACTGGAAACATCACAGTGAGGGATCGGGCTTTGGTATTGGGGAGTTTTCCTGGGGAATAAACAATGGTTGGTCGCTGTACGGCGGCATGTTGGGGGCCGGGGATTATAATGCGCTGTCATTGGGGATTGGGCGTGATCTGATGGTCTTTGGTGCGTTCTCCTTTGATGTCACTGAATCCCGCGCCCATTTACCGGATGAGGACCAAACATTGACGGGCGGCTCTTATCGTCTCAGTTATTCCAAGCGTTTTGAGGAGTATGACAGTCAGGTGACTTTTGCCGGTTACCGTTTCTCGGAACGTGACTTTATGAGTATGAGCCAGTATCTGGATCGCCGTTATCACGATGGTGATGCAGAGAGTAATAAAGAACTTTACACCATTATGTTGAATAAGCAGTTTACGCATATTGGTACCAGTATCTACTTAAATTACAGCCACCAGACTTATTGGAACCGTTCGAATAACGATCGCTATAACTTATCAATATCACGTTATTTTGATATTGGCCGTTATAAGAACATCAACCTGAATCTGTCTGCTTACCGTAATAAATATGAAGGTAAGAATGACGACGGGATGTATATGACATTATCCCTGCCGTGGGGTAATTCAGGCACGGTTAGTTATAACGCAATGGTCAATCGGGAAGGTAACTCCCACACGGTGGGTTATTACGACCGGATTAATGAAAACAGTAACTATCGTTTAGCGGTTGGCACCAGTATTGACGGCAAGGCCGCGGCTAACGGTTATTTAACCCATTACGGTGACCGTGCTCAACTGACGACCAGTGCAAGTTATCAGGATGGACGTTATACCACGGCGGCGCTTTCCATCCAGGGGGGCATGACCATGACGCCGGAAGGTGTGGCATTGCATCGCATTAATATGCCGGGTACCACCCGTTTGATGGTAGATACCGATGGTGTCGGTGACGTACCCGTGAAAGGTTTTGGTGCGATTACTCATACCAATATGTTCGGTAAAGCGGTGATTTCTGATGTGAACAACTATTACCGCAACAGCGCGAGTATTGATTTGAACAAACTGCCGGACAATGTAGAGGCAATCCGGTCAGTGCAACAAGCGACATTGACGGAAGGGGCGATTGGTTACCGTAAATTTCAGGTGATATCCGGTGAAAAAGCGATGGGCATCATCCGCTTGCCGGACGGTAGCACGCCGCCGTTTGGGGCGACGGTGCTGAATAAGGATAAACGGGAGATTGGTATCGTCAGTGATGGCGGGAACACCTACCTGAGCGGGATCAATCCGGCAGAGAAACTGGATGTGCGTTGGGATGGGGAGTTGCAGTGTGTGATTGAACTGCCACATAAATTACCAAAAGTAGAAGAGATGGCTTCGTTATTACTGCTCTGCCAGTTAGCCGACGGCAATAAACAGCCATAACTTTCATTGACTGGCGGAGTAAAAACCTTGTTGCTGTCACCGAAGCTTATCGCGGTGACCCATAATAATGCTGAAATGACATATTTTCAGAATGAGTAATTGAGCATGAAATTGAAGAATACAATCAATGTAGTCACGATCGCTATCTTAAGTTTGTCGGTGATCGGTGAGTCAATGGCGGCCATTGCGCTGGATCGTACCCGCGTCGTGTTTAATGGTGAGGACAAATCCACCAGTATGGATATCAGCAACCAGAACAAAGAGTTACCGTATCTGGCTCAGGGATGGATAGAAGATGAACAGGGTAACAAAATCAATGGTCCGTTAGTCGTTACACCACCGGTACAGCGGGTGGAGCCGAGCGCTAAGAGCCAGGTGAAAATACAGTCGCTGCCAACAACCGCGCAGTTACCGCAAGATCGGGAGAGCTTGTTCTATTTTAATTTGCGTGAAATTCCGCCCCGCAGCAAGAAACCGAATACCTTGCAGATTGCGCTACAAACCCGGATCAAGCTGTTCTATCGTCCGAAAGCCATTTTTGCCGGCCGTACCGATTTGGATAATCCGTGGCAAGAGAAGATGACGTTGACGCGTCAGGGGGACCGATATCAGGTGAACAACCCGACACCCTATTACATCACCGTGGTGGATGCATCGAGCCAGCTTAAGGGAGAAACGGTAGCGGACTTTAAGCCATTTATGATAGCGCCCAAAAGTAGTGCGGTGCTGAGTGGTAGTGCAGGGGCATTAGGGAATGCGCCGGTGCTGACGTATGTCAATGATTATGGTGGTCGGCCGCAATTGACTTTTAGTTGTACGGGGAACCATTGTCAGGTGACCAAAAGTTCGTCGTGACGGGCGAAGCCGGGAGGAACAACGATGAGCATCAAGCGGATAGGTTGTGTACTGACACTGGCGATCTGGCTGATGCCAGTGATGGAGAGTCAGGCAATGGAGAAGCGGGCAGCAGATATTAAGGGCGTGTACGGTGAACTGTATTTGTTTGGTGGGTTGACTGAGGCGGCTTGTCGATTGGACATGAACTCTGCATGGCAGGAGGTGAATTTGGGGACCACACCAAACAGTGATTTGCGTCGGCCAGGTGATAAAGGGACACCGATACCGTTCACATTGAAGTTTCGTGACTGTCTGCGAACCAAAGGCACAGCAGGTGATAGGCGGACCGGTAATTTGACGTGGAGTCATTTACAGCCGGTGGTGACGGTCAGTTTTGTGGCACCGGCGGATCGCGATTATCCACATCTGGTGCGGGTGACCGGTGTCACCGGGTTGGGGTTACAGATAACAGATACCGCGAACAATGATATCCGGTTGGGCGAGTGGGGGCGCCCCCATTTTGTGGCATCGGGACAGGACAGCCTGGAATATTACGTGACGCCAATACGGACGCCGAGAACGCTGGGGATTGGGCAATATCGCGCGGTGGTGGATTTCAGGGTGAATTATGACTAACTCTCTGTATTCTCTGCGAATAAAAAAATGGTATCGCAGGCAAAAAAACGGGGGCGTATTACTGTTTGGCTGTTTACTGAGTGTTAGTGCTCAGGCCGATTTACCGGCAGGAAGGGTAAATATAGCGGCAAGAGCTGTCAGTAATTTTTCGGGTAAAACACCGGTCAATATTTACGGCGTGGTTATCGCACCTCCCCCTTGTGTGATTAACAATGGCAATACTATTGATGTGGATTTTGGTGAGGTGATGATTACCCGGATTGATGGGGTCAATTATATGAAACCCGTTAAATACACCGTGAAATGTGAAAAAATGCCAGCTAATGCGATGAAAATGATGATATCGGGTAACACTGCCAGTTTTGATCCAGCGGTGTTACAAACCAATCATATTGGGCTTGGCGTCGCCGTTATTCATAATGGCAAAAAATTGCCAATCAATGACTGGATGAAATTTAACTATCCTGATTTTCCTGAATTACATGCAGTGCCGGTAAAAGATATGGCGGTGGTATTGAAAGGCGGCGACTTTGGCGCGGGTGCGACCATGATGGTTGAATACCAGTGAACAGGAGACATGCAATGAACCACTTGATCTATCGTGTTTTCTGGGCGGTTTGCTTAGGTTTCATCAATGTGATGCCGGGACAGGCAGCCGATAATATGTGGCTTCACGGTACACTGCTTGAAGCGCCTCCTTGCGTTATTAATGACGGCAATATGATTGATGTCCATTTTGGTCATAATGTTGGCATACATCAGGTGGATGGAGTGAATTATACCCAGCCTGTGAATTATCAGTTGGTATGTGAGCCTAATATCTCCGGTTGGCGTTTAGGATTGACGGTGATTGGCCCACAAACTGCATTTGATGCTGCCGCGTTGCAAACCAATATTACCAATCTGGGCATTCGTCTGCTGTTGGATGGTAAAGCATTCACCCTTAATGAGCGTATTCCGGTGACATCACAGAAACAGCCGGTGATACAAGCGGTGCCGGTGAAAAACCCCGGAAGTACATTGCCGGAAGGGGCATTTGAAGTGACGGCGACATTGCTGGCGGAATACCAGTGAAAGGAAATCTAATGAAATATTTAAAATTATTCGTGTTGCGTGTTGGCTTTATGGTTATTACTGCCACGGTTTATGGTCATCAAGTGGTACAGGCTGCGGATAATATGCGTTTTCACGGTGCATTGGTTAAAGAACCTTGCACGATTAAACCGGGTGATGAAGATATCCAGCTCGATTTTGCCGCAATTTCTGAAAAATATTTGTATCTGCATGGCAGGACCAATAGCGAATCTTTTCTGCTCAGGTTATCGGGTTGCGACATGAGCGTGGGAAAATCGATCAAACTGACATTCAGTGGCATGGAAAATCCGCAGTTGCCGGGCTTATTAGCGTTAAGTGTGGGAAGCCAAGCCGCAGGGATTGCCATTGGTATAGAAACTGTTGAAGGCAAACGGTTGTCGTTGAATAAAGAAGGGGATGCCTATCCGTTAAAAGAGGGGGAAAACTTGATTGTATTGCAAGCGTATGTGCAGGCAGAACCCACTGCGCTAGCGAACCAGACGATTACGCGAGGTACATTTCATGCGATTGCGACATTTAATCTGAATTATGACTAATTTGCACAGTTTGGCTTTTTATTTTATTAGGTAACTTATAATGAAAAAGTTATTTCCTGTTTGCCTGGTACTTTTATCGCTGTTTTCATCAAGTGCGGTTGCATCAATATTTTCGTATATCACTAAATCCGAGGGTATTCCTACAAATGCCTATTATACTTTTGTGATTGAGCGTTGGGATCAGGAAAACGATTTTACGCCAAATCCCTGTTATGGTTATTCTGCGTGTTGGATATCGGTTAATCATCGTCATAGTATTAATGGTTATTCAGGGCAGCCCTATAGGCTATTTAATACTCGCGTAGAAAGATTCAAGACAATGAAACAAGTTCAGGCGGAGATATTGAAATATACCAGTTTTCCGATCACTGGAGTTGCAAAACATTTTGGCCCTGCGATTCGATCTCATCAGGAGTGTGTCGGGCTATTTTATGAAACTGATCAAAATGGCTTTCATGGAAGATTGTTGCCCGGATCTTTATGTGGCGTTGCACCACCGCCGATAGGTTTTTGTCAGGTCAGTGAAGGCTCCGTTGAACTTAATTACGGGAGTATTGATGAGGCAAAACTAGAAGGCGCAACCAGAGCGGAAAATATTAATGTGACCTGCAATGTAGACATAGAGATTATCGTGACTGCGACGGGGCCTGATAGGGGGTTAGTACCTTTAAGAAGTGATGGTAGTTTGAAAGCTAAGTTGCTATTAAATGAGAGAAATGGTGAAGATGGTGTTGCTGTGTTTGTACCGGCTGGCGGGAGTGTACCCGTTACAGTGAAATCAATTTTACAGAAAAATGGCAGAGTAGAGGCAGGACCTTTCTCAGGATCAGGGGCAATAATTTTGGCAATGCCATAATAAGGGTGTTTTTTTAAGTTATAAGGCTGGGATGAAAATGAAACAAGATCATCTATTAGTAGGGAAGCGTATTCAGAAAAGAAGGAAAGAGTTGGGTATGACCGCTGTCAAATTGGCGGAAAAAATAGGTATTAGTCAGCAACAACTCTCACGCTATGAGAGAGGGATAAACCGAATTAATTTATCCCATCTGGTGCGGATCGCTTCAATATTGGAGACACCGATAAACTGGTTTTTCCTTGATTGTTGTTATCCTGTGACCAATAACAGCATCAATAAATTAACAGACCAATATATCCCTATAGCGGAAGCGACATTGGGTAAATTTGGATGTTAACTGATCTCAGCTCAAATAGGGGGATCTATAAACCGGTTGATGACTGAGTTTCGTGACCGACGGAACGGTCACTTTTATGATTTCTTTTTCAGCCATGTTATTACTGCAAATCAAAGAGTCTATTCTTGTTCATATTCCCTTTTGAAAACGTTATGTTGTGGCCTAATGATTCAAGACACCTTGTAAGCCTGTTAATTTGATAACAGTCAAATTGTTGTCTGATGTACTGACAAGTCAGAAAATTGTATGTGAAATTCTAACGGTACAGTGAGCCTCAATGCCAGCCGCAATAAACTGCACAGCAACTATGATTCGGTGCAGGAGCAGACCGGGCTGTTTGCCGGTCAAGGCGGCTATCAGGTTATGGTTAAAGCAAAACGTTAACCAGATTACTTATTTAATAGTAATAATGTATTAATTATTTTGTTCCAGCTCAAATATCTGGATTGATTCGTGGAGGTTTCTTTTTTTATTGCTACTTTTAAAATCGTCACTGTGTTTTTAGTACCTTAGTAAATGACGCTAATTATCATTCCATGCGGGGTAGCCAGCCGGGCTATCAATTCCCGTTTTTTTACTCTGCATGTTCGCTTTCTCTGGTAGTCAAAAGTAAACGCTGGGTTATCCGACTCGTTTGTATGCAGAAGAGTGTGGAATCTGCACAACGTTTTAATCGTAGGGCTTGCAATGGAAAGGGTGAAGATTATGCGTGTTCAGTTAGGGCAATTATATGATTTGCGATATTCACTGAGAGTTGATCAGTTATGTGTCGGTGAAGTATTAATGCCCTTGGAGCGATTGGCACCGGCACATCTTAAGGTAGCGATTGAATATCTGTTGCATAAGTATTCTGTTCTGAGAGCCCGGTTTGTCGGTAGCGGGATGAATATGAAGATGGATTTCGTGCCGCCTGGCAGTGAATTATTGCATCAGGTTTTTGAAGTTAGAGAGCAAACCGATAGTCAATGTGATCGCCGATACTTAATATCAAACTACATTGCTGAGGTTAAGGCTGCCATGAATTTGGCAAATCCGCCGTTATTACGTTACTGCTTGTTTGATGGCAATTGTGCCAGTGATCAAAGATTGGTATTGATATTCAATCATCTGGTCTGTGACGGTATTTCCAGCAGGATCTTATGGCGAGATCTTTCAAAGGCATACAGAATGTCAGTGAGTGGTCAGCCTCTTGCGCTTGAGAATGCCACAAATTATGAGCAATTTTGTGCTGAATTGTATGAACAACATCGGCAAATCGTAAAAGCCGCTATCCCTGATGATGAACAACACGTTGAACAACCTACCCTGAATATTCTTGGCGAGCGGAGTGTTGAGTCACTACCCATTAGCAGATTGTCTGAGGCCGTTACAGAAGTCAGGCAGCTTGATGGTGAAGCCTTAAATAGGATACGCCTTTTAGCCAAGCAACATCGTGTCAGTATTGCAGATTTGCTGTTGGGTAGTTGGTTAAAGGCGCTAGCGGCTGTTTTTGGCAAGGGTAGCCTGAATATGCTCTTGTGGGTCAGTCCTCATTTTGTGGGGTATTGGGAAACCTCGGTGGCTAATCTTGTCGGGTCAGTATCATTTCCAATCACAGTTAAGTTTAATATTGACCCAGATCCATCGTTGGATAGCACCCTCCAGCACACGGTACAAGAGTTCAATAACGCGATGGAAAAAGCGGCGGATTATGCTGCGACTTACTTTGTGCCTAATTCCATCTTTGGATGGCCTGAGCTTCCTGCAATTTCTTTCAATTTCGTGGGTGATCAACGACGGTCTCCCAATGTTATTGGTTATGAACTGTCGCCTGAAAAAATCCGTATTGGGAAACCCGATGAAGATGCGCAAGAGATACCATTGAGCATGGATATAGAGATCTATGCCGATACGATGGAGGTCACCATTTCTTCCAGGCCAGATTGTCATCTACAGATTTTACCACCTCGTTTAATGGATCTTTGGTTGGAAATGATTGGAGAATCTGGAGTTGAATAGCCATTTTATTCTATTTATCAATGGTATATCCGCCATTCTTCGTCTTTTATGGTTGCATAAGTAGCGCACAACCTTTTCTCTGGATCATGATCGTTGCTGATTGGTTGAAGCGCTATTTCTGACCAGCCGTTGGCTGATGGAGTAACACCAAGCACAAACTTTGCTCTCTCCGTAACGAGGCTGGTTTAGCCAGAGGGTGGGGATACTGTTTAAGTATTTATGGAGCTTGACACGTTATGTATAAAGATTGCCCACAGATTGGTGATGAAGAATTGCTGTCCATGCAGCAAAGAGCTTTATGGTTCATTGACAATTATACCCCTGGCGATTCCAAATATAATATTTCCATGGCATTCCGTATTCACGGATCGTTTCAAATCGATGCTTTTCGCTATGCGGTCAACCGGCTCGTTTCCAAGAATGCTACCTTGCGAAGTACTTTCGTTAATGTGAATGGCGAGCCAAAGTTGGTCATTAATGAACACTTGCCGCCAGCATTGGCGGTTTTCGATGTAACGAACTTGAACCAGGAGGCGCTTGAAGATGCAGTTCAGAACTTTCATTCCATCCCTTTTCAATTAGAAAAAGCATCGTGTCTGCGTTTCGGTATCTACGTCGTCAGTGCGGAAGAATACGTTTTACATATGTGTGTTCACCATATTGTGTCGGATTTTACTTCACTGGGGCTGATGTTGGATCAGCTTGAACACTATTATTTGGCTGGACTTGGCGAAGATGACGGTTCCTGGTTACCGCCTGCTGAGGATTTTAAAGATTACGCTGTCAAAGAACGAGAGTATTACCAAAGTGAAGCGGCGGAGGAATCAAAAGCTTATTGGAGTGAATGTTTAAAGCAGCCGCCGGCCGTGTTGCAATGGGATAGTTTTTGGCGCAAAGGCTCTAATGACAAGTCATCCGTCCTGTTTAGTATTGGTGAAGAGACAACCAAAAAAATCAAGCGGCTTGCTTCAAAAATAGGTGGATCGGTCTTTACGGTCATGTTGGCTGCATGGAGTGCTTACATCGCCAGAGAGACAAAAACTGCTGATATCGTTATGGGGGTGCCGGTGTCGATGCGTCACTCGGTTCATCAGCACATTATTGGCTGTTTGTTTAATGTATTACCCATACGTTTATCCGTCGATCAGACATTTCACCACTTTCTATTGGCAGCGAAGGAGCGATTGTTATCGGCCCTTGATAATCGAAATTTTTGTCTCAGCCAAATGGTTGAACACCTGGCTGTGGAACGAAGTGATGGTCGTAACCCATTGTTTCAGGCTATGGTAAATATGCTAGGGCATGTAGATCAATCGCGTTGGTTGGCGCTGGAGATGGCTGACGATTCTGCTCAGGTATCATGGGCGGGACGGACTATTTCCCCATACAGGGTTTGTCAGCAGGAAGGCCAGATTGATATTGAACTGTTATTTGTGGATGCCGGTTCCCAATTAAGATGTGAGCTTAAAGGGGACAAACATTTTTTCTCACAGTCAGGTCTTCAGATATTTGCAGAGCGCTTTGAGCGGGTGGTTGAAGCGCTTGTCGCAGCGCCTGATGAAGAGATGAATACTTTGTTGGCACCAAAATCAGAGGATTACAATCTGCCATCTGGTCCGATTAATTCTGATGCTCTCCCGGAAGTGTCAAATCAAACCATTATTTCGCTTTTTGATCAATGGGTGACGCAGCAAGCGGCGTCAGTAGCGATTCGTTATGGTGTCGATACATTAACTTATTTGGATTTGCAGCGTTGGTCGCTGGAGGTCGCTGTTCAGCTTATACAAAATGGGGTTGTGCCTGGCGATCGCGTAGGGGTTGCATTGTCGCCTTCACCGGAAGCGGTGGTGGCCATGCTTGGTATTATGCGGGTGGGCGCGGGGTACGTACCGTTAGATCTCAGATTGCCACAGAAACGTCTGGCGCAAATTGTTGAGCAATCAGAGATGAAACTTATTGTTGTTAACGCTGATGTTGATCCAGATGATTGCTGTACTGCTAAGCTGATGACGATGACGGCTACTGAATCACCCCTTACGGTAAGGTGTGCTGAGCACGGTACATTTAATTATTGTACACCTGCTTCGATTGCATACAGTGTTTTCACTTCGGGTTCCACTGGGACTCCTAAAGGTATTGATGTTGAGCACGGCAATGTTGTTTCCTGTTTGAATGCAATGAGCGAATATTTGGCTCACGCGCCTGGCGAGGTGTGGACTTGGTTCCATGCAGCCAGCTTTGATTTATCTGTGTGGGAGCTTTGGGGCGCTCTTTGCTCTGGTGGTGCTTTAGTGGTTGTGCCTGATGATCTGCGGAGCCAACCAGACAAATTTCTGGATCTTGTCGAGGCAGAGCAGGTAACGATTGTCAGCCAGACGCCCTCCGGTTTGAAAAATCTATTATCTGAGTTTCGGGATCAGCCAAGGGCTTATGCGATAAAGCATTGGGTAATTTGTGGTGAAGCCTTGCTCAGTGCCACGGTTCGGCCTTATTTGAGTGCGCAGTGGACATTTTGGAATATGTATGGTCCCGCGGAGACAACCATTTTCGCCACTGTGGAGAAGGTAACGGAAGAACTGACTGACTACAATGTGATCCCCATTGGCAAACCGTTAAGCTTCGCAACGATCTATCTTTTAAATCCGTCAAGGCAAACACCCCTGATGGGTGAGGTTGGCGAAATTTACATTGGTGGTTGTGGCATTGCCCGTGGTTATGTCGGTCTTGAACCGTTGACTGCTCAGTGTTTCATTGCCGATCCCTATATTCATCATAGACGTATGTATAAAACCGGTGATTTAGCCTATTGGAATGGGGAACGAATTCATTTTTGTGGCCGCGTAGATGACCAAGTAAAAGTTTCTGGTTATCGAATTGAGATTGCGGAGATTGAGGATTGCTTCAATCGTCATCATGCTATTGCGGACGCCGCTGTTACCGTTGAATCTCACGAAGGGCTCGATCGTTTAGTCGCAATATTCGTCCCTGTCAGTAAGGATAACCTTCCCGAAGAGTCCGCTATTCGTGATCATCTCAAAGCTTATCTCCCCATCTACATGTTGCCCGGCAGGATTATGCTGGCTGATGAATTGCCGCGTAATGCTCACAACAAAATTGACAGAAGAGCATTAAATGGCTTGATTAAAGCGGGACAATTGACAGATATCAGTTCGTTGAGACCCGCGCCAGTGTTACCTGTTGATTCGGTTTTTGCCGAAATTTCGAGAATTTGGTGTGAAGTGTTGGGGAGATCAACCGTCGGGCTGGATGACGCATTTTTTAATATTGGCGGTAATTCATTGGCACTGATGCAAATCCATGCACAGCTCGTGCAGTTACCGGGATGTGGTGCCTTGGCTCCTTCAGATTTATTCCGTTTTCCAACTATTCGAAAGTTGGCTAATTATCTTTTAAGCCCTCTGCAACCGACGGTGTTGATAGAAGTTGCGGATAAACCAACCCAAACGCGACGTCAGAAAACGTTGAATGCAAGAAAAGCATTGAAGGAGAGACAAATTCATTCACTGAAAGGGGAACAAGATGTCTGATAATGCGATTGCCATCATTGGCGTAACTTGTCGGTTACCTGTGGCGAATAACTTGGATGCGCTATGGAATAATCTTGTTGCTGGCCGAATACTTGCCAGAAGATATAGCCAGGAAGAGCTGATCCGCTTTGGTGTAGCTCAGCATATATTCACTGCAAAAAATTATGTTCCTGTCGATTCGCGTTTGCCAGATATTGATCTATTCGACCCGGATTTCTTTTCAATCAGCCAGCGAGAAGCTGAATTGCTCGATCCTCAACATCGAATGCTGCTTGAGTGCGCATGGGAACTGTCCGAAGTGACTGGTTATGGTAATTCTTTCCGACGCCCGCGTATTGGGGTTTTTACCGGGAGTTCGATGAATACCTATTTGCCTAATGTCATTAAATCTGAGTGTGATCTGGTTTCATTAATGGGAACAGAGCTCATGCTGACTAATGATAAGGATTATCTACCAGCCCGAATTTCATACAAACTTGGTTTTGACGGGCCAAGTGTAGCGGTTTTGACCGGCTGTTCGACATCGCTGACGGCGGTGCATATGGCGATACAAAGCCTCTTGCTTGGCGAGTGCGAGATTGCTTTCGCCGGTGGTGTTGCTGGGCATGTCCATTCTCGACCGGGTTATTTTCACCAGCAGGATATGATCTTCTCTGAGGATGGCTATTGTAGACCGTTCGATGAGAAGGCATCGGGGACGTTCTTTGGTGATGGGGCGGGATTGGTGGCGCTACGGCCATTAGATGAAGCCATTAGCAATGGGGATACCATCCATGCGGTGATCCTCGGTTCAGCGGCGAATAATGATGGTTCATCACGGGCTGGCTTTGCTGCACCGGGGGTGGATGGGCAACGAAAACTCATTTTGGATGCTCAGGCGCTCGCGGGTGTTGGGCCGGATGAATTAGGCATGATCGAGGCACATGGTACCGCAACGCCACTTGGGGATTCGGTGGAATATGCCGCGCTTTGTCAAGCTTTCCGCCAGAATACGGATCGTGAGGGATTTTGTGCGTTGGGATCGATCAAGGCTAACGTGGGTCATTTAGCGGCGGCGGCGGGGTTTGCTGGATTAGCCAAGACGATAATGGCATTAAAGACTGGCACGATTGCCCCACATCCGACTTTCAGCAAGGCCAGCTCTGCGATGAATCTTGAGCAGAGTCCTTTCATTATCAACACCACTCCCATTAACTGGCCGGTGAAAGGACCACGACGGGCAGGAGTGAGCTCTTTTGGTGCCGGTGGCAGCAATGTTCACATGATTTTGGAGCAAGCGCCGGTACGAAGGTCGAGTAAAAATAGAGTTGGCTGGCGAGCCATTCCGTTAGGGGGACGTAGTGCTAATGCCCTGAACACATTGAGTACCAATTTGGCAAAAATGCTGGAAATTAAACCCGATACGCATATTGATGAAGTGGCTTTCACTTATGCGGAAGGCCGTGCAGCCCAGCCATACAGAGCCTGTTTATATGCTAAAGATGTGAAAATGTTGATTGATGGTATCAGAAATGCAGATTTCACCGTCACAGCACAAATCTCTGAGCCACAACGTCTGGTGATTGCACTTGGTCCAGCTATTCGATCCGCTTTATCAGTGCAGATATCGGGTTATTGGCAAGAAGTGGATAGGTTGCTTGCGGCATTGCCGACAGATGTTTCCCATAACATCGGTAAAATCGATATCACTGAAATGACAATAAATGATGGCGATAAGGGAAAAATTGCCAATCTTGTGGCGATAATTGCGGCGATCAATGGTTGGCGGAAGATGATTTCGACGCCAATATTCATCATATCCGATAGTCGTTACGATCTTGCTGTTGCCTGCTCGCTGGGTATGCTGACATTGCCTGAAATCGTTGATAAGTTGCTAGGAAAGGTGACACCACATTTCGCTGAGCGCGGTGTGGCTTTGCCCGGAAGTTTTTGGTCTAAACATCACGGCATGATTGATGGCAATAATGTAAAAGCTATCTTGATTGATGGTGCGCAGCCGAGCTTACAGCAGCAGAATGAAATCATATCAGCAAATGATGTGATATTAGATTTTGACCATTCGCCGGATAGTTTCTCTGAAATCGTTGTAAATCCTGAAAATATTATTCGTTTGGATGCTGCCCATGAAGAGCGTGACTCGGCTTTAGTCAAACTGGTCGGCAAGCTATGGCAACGTGGTTTGGTGATAGATTGGTCGATATTGCGAGATGGGGAAGTTGTTCAACGTATTCCACTACCGGTTCAACCTTTGCAACGTCGGCGCTGCTGGTACACAGATTCAACATTGACAGAGTACAAACCAGAACCTGACACTGGTCAACCTGTAGCAAGCTCTGAGACTTCCGACGAGTCAGTCGGCGTTTATGTTGAACGTTGGAAACGAACGCAGCGCTTGTCGCCGATATCATCATCGGTGGCTAAGCGTAACTGGCTGATTTTATACGATAATAGAGGTAAAGAAATGTGTCCGATCGCGGATGTGCTGCGTGATCTGGGGCAAAACGTGTTTGAAGTGCATGAAAATCGTGTCCTTTCTTTCCATAAAACAGCTTTCGATGAAACAGAATTTATCGTCAACGTTGACGATCCCGTCAGTGTTCAGCAGTTGATGCTAAGGTTGAAGGAACAACAAACGCATACACCCGATCATATCCTCTTCATTTTGGGTGATATCCCGTCAGTGGATGACATGCCAGTGGGGGAAGATAAGTTCCCATTTACGCTGTTTAATAGGGTAAAAGCGTTTTCCCAAGTGGGAAATAAAGCCATTTCGTTAACATTGATCGGACCCGGTTTTATCGACGTGATGGGCAGTGAACCACGGAGTATTGAACGGGCTACGGCGCTGGCATCTATTTCAGCGATCAGCCAGGAATTGCCGGGCATGATAGTAAAAGTGATCGACATACCCGCCAAAGAACTTAGCTCTCTTAATGATACCCGGTATATCGTGGCTGAACTTTTTACTGCTCACGATCAGAATGTGGTTGCTATGCGTCAAGGCTGGCGTTGGGAACGCTATTTTGACGCTGTGAGCCCAGCAGTTCGCGAAAATCTTTCATCTGACATGATTTGTTTAGTGACCGGAGGATTAGGAACGGTTGGTTTTGGCATTGCACAATATCTGGTCACCAAGTTTAACGCGAAACTTATCCTGCTCGGTCAGACACCCAGAGATTTCATCCAGCCTGATACGTTGCAGAGCCAACGGATAGCGCAATTGCGCAATATGGGGGCGGACTTTGCAGTGATTACCGCCGATGTGACAGATAAAGCCTGTGTATTGGCAGAACTTTCTTATGTGGAATCCCGACTGGGGGCAGCTAATTGTTTTGTCCATGCTGCCGGGCTTTCTGGTCAGGCAACAATCCAGTGGCTGCAAAATTCGGCCCATCATGATTGGGAAAAGTTGATGCAGCCGAAGTTAACAGGGGCTGCTGTTTTGCATGAAATATTTGCAGATCGTCCTCTGAGGTTTGGTTGTTTTACCTCATCTCTGTCGGTTTTCGCGGGTGGTTTAGGGCTTGCACCTTACGCTGCGGCAAACGAAGCTTGTGCCGCATTTGCTTCAACCCACCATTTGGATAAACCCTATTTCTCCATTGATTGGGATGGATGGGAGGGTTGGGATAAGTCAAATAGTTTCAAATACAGTGTCAATCGTGCTCGCCCTTTACGTCATGCTGATGTCGTTAATGCATTGGATATTATTTTCTCGGCATGCCATGTAGAGCCGCGTTTTGCTGTCTCCACCGTACCTTTGAATGAGCGGTTGCATAATATTGTGGAGAATTCACTGCAAGCGGATACAGCGCAGACTGCAATGATATCTCCCTCGGCATCCGGTAAATCCATTATCGATGATATGACAGCTATTTGGCGTGGTGTACTGCGCTGCGCAGTTGATCATGAATCGAACTTTTTCGATTTAGGGGGAGATTCACTGGTCGGGGCTGAGTTGGTGCGACAAGTTAATGCTCATTTTAATGTTGCGGTATCGATGGTTGATCTTTTCGAATCGAGCACCGTGGCATCTCTTACGATGCAAGTAGAGAAAAAGCGCAATCAAGGCGGTGTGCTATAGCGCGGATCGGCAAGACCAACGTGTTCGGGAAAAGGAATTAGCATGAAATCAACAACACAAATGCATTATTCAACAGATATTGCGATTACCAGCATAGCTGGGCGTTTTCCTAATGCGGATTCGAGTCAAGATCTTTGGGATGCGATTTTAGGGAAACGGGAACTGATTTCGAGTTATACCAATGAAGAACTTCATAATCGGGGCGTTGATGCGGATGAGGGCGGATTGCATTACGTTCCGCGTGGTGCGTATCTGCAAGATCCAGAGGCATTTGATTACAGCTATTTTCAAATGATGCCGAGAGAAGTTTCAAAAATGGACCCTCAGCAACGGATTTGTCTGGAGGTTTGCCATGAGGCACTTGAACTTAGCGGTTATTCCAGCGGGGCAGACGCAGGGCTCTGTTCAGTGTTTGTCGGTTCTCGCCGGAGTACCTGGCAAGCTGATGTACCGACGCTGAACCCCTCTTCTGCTGAC
Organism: Photorhabdus antumapuensis; assembly: GCF_020387775.1. Taxonomy (NCBI): domain Bacteria; kingdom Pseudomonadati; phylum Pseudomonadota; class Gammaproteobacteria; order Enterobacterales; family Morganellaceae; genus Photorhabdus; species Photorhabdus antumapuensis. Next base: position 7,411 of record NZ_JAHZMK010000043.1, on the reverse strand, counting down.
GCCATGCTGCTATTTGGTGGAAGTTCTGTAGACGCTTTGGCAACGCGTGTGGCGTATAAGCTCAACTGTTTAGGGCCTGCTGTCAGCGTAGGCACTTTTTGCTCAGGTTCACTGGTGGCTGTGCATATGGCTTGCAACAGTTTATTGCTAGGTGAAAGTGATATGGCGCTGGCAGGCGGTGTTTGTGTCAGGTATCCCGCTCATGTTGGCTATGTTTACCATGCGGGGGGAATATTGTCTCCGACAGGACGAGTTTGCGCGTTCGATGAGAAAGCTGACGGTACAATTTTCTCTGATGCCACCGCGTTCGTGGTATTACGCCGTCTGGAGGATGCTCTGCTTAATGGTGAGCCGATTTTAGCGGTTATCAAAGGGTCGGCAATCAACAACGATGGGTCTGTCAAGGCGGGTTATAGCGCTCCGGGGGTTTCAGGTCAGGAGCAGGTGATCCGTCGTGCGCTGGCTGCGGCTGATGTCCGAGCTGATCAGATTGGTTTGATTGAAGCGCATGGTACTGGCACACCTGTTGGTGATGGGATTGAATTACGGGCGCTAGGACGGGTATTTGCCGGTGTATCGGCCAGATCGTGTGCTTTAGGTTCGATTAAATCCAATCTTGGTCATGCTGATTGTGCATCGGGTATCGCTGGGCTGATAAAAGCCATCTATGCTGTCAATTCAGGCATTATTCCTCCATCAATGCATTGTGGATCTCCCTGTGCTGAACTGAGGGACCCTGAATCCCCGTTTTATGTGCCTACTGAATCTAGAGATTGGGATAACGATAAGGTGGCTAGAATTGCCGGTGTTAGCTCGTTCGGGATCGGTGGCACCAATGTTCATGTTGTCGTTGCCGAACCACCGGAGAGAAAGCCTGACACACCTTCCCTGGCGGCAGCACATCTGATCCTGCTGAGTGCACGTACTGAGACCGCATTAGCGCAAAAAATTTTGGATTTAGTGAAATATCTTGAACAGTATCCAGAAACGAATATCGCTGATGTGGCATTTACCTTACAGCGTGGCCGACGACATCTATCCATGCGCAAGGTGATTGTCGCACGTGATATCCGTGAACTGATATCGGGCCTGCTAAATACAGCCCTAGTGGTGACCCCTCAATTGAGTGAACTGCAAGAGATGTATATTTCGCCTGCCTCTGTCTGGCAGGCCGGGGGAAGTATCAATTGGGATATTTTTTACCAGAGCGAATATCGTAAACGGCTCCCGCTGCCAACTTATCCATTTGAAAGAACGGCAATCTGAGCTGTCAAGCCGGTAGAGATCGTCTTCATTTTGAGGAAAGTGAGGTTGATATGAGTAATATTGAAATTATTCAGAGAGAAATAATCGCTATTTTCGCAGAAACATTTGGTTTACCGAAAGAAGAGATAAAACTGGAAATACCGTTGGTTGAATTGGGGGCGGAATCACTCCTGTTATTCGAAGCATTGGAGCCCATCCATAAACGATTTGGTGTAAAACTTTCAGTGCGGCAATTTTTCGCGGAATTACAAACGGTTCGTCAACTCAGTGAATATATTTTGATGGCGGATAAAAGTCATACTGTGGAAGATAACCATTCGGTCACTCAACCGGTTTTGGCTGATCAAGAAAAAAGGTTTGAACAATCCGATACGCCAAATATTCCACCGGTTAAGAAAGAACTCTTTTTCCAATGGATGTCAAGAAGTGCACCATCGATTGAATCTGAGGAGAGAAAAAAGTATCTGGCTTCATTTATATCTAAATATAACGAGCGAACGATTAAATCAAAAATTCATTCAGTAGCGGTACGTAAAAATATTGCAGATAGCCGTTCTGGAATTGGATTTAAACCCTCCATAAAAGAGCTACTTTACCCGATTGTCTGCACCAAGTTTGCAGGGCCTATCGTCCAGGATATTGATGGTAATGATTACATTGATATGACGATGGGATTCGGTGCGCATTTGTTTGGTCATAGTCCACCCTTTGTAGTTAAAGCGCTTACTCAGCAAATAGACAACAGTTTTGGTTTGGGAACTCGGCATGAGATAGGCTTAGAAGTGGCTGAACTGATCAAAGAGATTACCGGCATGGATCGCGTTGCTTTTGTCAATAGTGGAACGGAAGCGGTGATGAATGCGGTTCGGGCAGCACGGGCGCTCACTCGCCGTAATCATATTGTGCTCTTTTCTAGCAGTTACCACGGGCATTGGGATGCCGTACTGGCTAGAGCGGGTGAATATGATGAAGCTAATGCGACAAAACCCGTTTCGGTGGGCATACCTGAAAATATGGTTGCCGATGTTTCGGTGTTTGGATTTGGCTCCAATGAGGCCATTGAGTTTCTCAAAGCTAATAGAGCCAATATCGCTGCGGTGCTGGTAGAACCTGTACCAACGCGTGACCCAGGATTGAGCAATCCAGATTATTTGCGACATTTGCGTCAAGTGACCAGGGAGTTAGATATTCTGCTGATATTTGACGAAATCGTGACAGGTTTCAGATCTCATCCCGCGGGTGTCCAAGGGTTATTCGGCATTGAGGCGGATATTGTGACCTATGGCAAAACGATAGGTGGTGGAATGCCTCTGGGCGTCATTACGGGTAGGAAGAATATGCTTGATTCGATTGACGGTGGGAACTGGCATTTCAACGATGATAGCTTCCCCGCAGCGGAGCCGACATTCTTTGGTGGGACCTATTTTCAACATCCGCTTTGCATGACCGCTGCGAAAGCCACTTTGCAGGAGATAAAGAGGAGAGGGGAAACTTTTACCAAGGCACTGACTCAGCGTACTGAATCGTTTGTTTCACGTTTGAACCAACTGTTCTTAAGCCGTCGGGTTCCCATCGAGGCAAGATCGTTTTCCTCATTTTTTAGATTAATGCATCGCGACAACATGGATTTGCTTTACTACAACCTGTTGATGAGAGGGGTTTATATCTGGGAATGGCGTTGCTGGTTTATATCCGATGCACATGATGACACTCATCTGGAAAAAGTTTATTTGGCATTTGTAGATAGCTTGGATGAACTTGAGGAAAACAACCTGCTTCCTCGATATAGCTAGATCAAACTGGCTTGTTGTGAGCAATAACTGATTGAATTATTAAGCATCCTATCTTCTGGCTGTGCTGGGTTCGATGCTCTGAAACGACGGCTCATAGTCTGTTGAGTAATGAAAATTAAGGGGAACGTTATGCCGTTGGCGAATAAAAGTGTTTTCATTGGCGGGCCGATTCAATTTGCAATTTGTGATAACGGTTTTCATGAGGAGTTGAGAACGACTATCCAACTGGCGATTAAGACGGTGAAAGCACTGAATGGTAATGTATTTTCGGCGCATTTGACTGAGAAATTTGGCATTGATACACCCAGTTATACGCCAGACATGGTATCGAAACGGGATTTCCAATGGATGCAGCAGTGTGATTTTTTCATGCCCATTCTTCCGGTTCATCAAGGTGATGAATTACTGCGTACTGACGGTACACATATTGAACTTGGTTGGGCCTCTGCTCTGAAACGGCCCGTCTTGTTGATCACTCAACTACCGATTGTGAATGGTGGTAGTCATTTGTTAAAGGGATTGGAGCATATTTGCAATTTATCGAAATTGGATATTCACGATTTTCGTCAAAATCCGCGACAGATTGGCGAGATTTTCAGGAATTTTGCAGTTGAGCAGTTGAATAGCTACTGATCATCTTTTTGAGGATATACCGCCTTTCTATTGAATTGAAAGGCGGGTTAATAGCGAGTTTGCTTGAATGGGTAATTTGTGGAGTGACGATGGAAAATCGAGTTATTGAACCAACCTATGATGTTTTAGGTATGAAGATAAAAAACCCAATTATTGTTGGGTCGGGTTTGCTTTCTGATCAAGCTAAAAATATTCGCCAGTTTATTGCTCACGGCGCAGGGGCGGTCGTGACCAAAACGATTTACCCGCGCTCAGAAAAATTGCATACAGAAAAGACCTATTTGTTCAGTACAGGGATGTTGAACAATACGACGTATTCGAAAAAAACCGTTGATTATTGGTTAACGCTTCTCAGTGAATTTAAGGATGAGCAACTTCCGGTGATAGTTTCTATCCATGCTGAATCGCCTGTGGCGTTAGGTTCGTTGGCTGCTCGGATCTCAGAAGTAACCGATGCTCCTTTGGAATTGGGCATTTCATGCTTGCATGCGGATGACTTCACGGGAGATACACCAGAACGTGTATTCAACTACACCAAAGCGGTGAAAGAGCGAACGGACACCCCTTTTGCGGTCAAACTCTCGCTTGGCGATAATTTGTATGGGCGTGTTCAAGCCGCCGTAGAAGGTGGTGCTGATGCGATAACTTTGAGTGATACCATTTCAGGAATTGCGTTCGACACAGCGAATGGTGAAGCGCTGCTTAATGGGGTTTGCGGATACTCTGGGCCAGGGATCAAACCACTGGTGCTTGCCGCGATCTATAACCTGCGTAAGCGAGGGTTAACGATTCCAATACTGGGTTCGGGAGGCGTACAGGATGGTAATGATGTTCATGAATACATGCTGGCCGGTGCAAATACAGTGCAAGTTTATACCGCGCTTCATCGGCATATGTATAAAACATTGCGGCGCATTGTTCATGAATATACTCAAGTCACGACGTCGGAAAAGGTGTGAGAAAAAGGGATAACATCATGAATAATAATCAAATTAGAGAATTTGCGGAGCTGACCAGTGAGCAGGTCTTAGCTGCGGTTGAAGGTAAAACGTTGATATGGCCGATTGGCGGGATTGAGCAGCATGGGCCTCATCTGCCGTTGAATGTGGATTCAGTTATCCCGGAAGCCTTTGCCCGCGTGTTGGCGGAGGATATTAATGGATTCACCTTGCCGGTACAGCCTGTGTCTGCCAGATCATTGCCACAAAGTGGGGGTGGACTTGAATTTCCTGGCACGATTTACCTGGATGGATCAACATTTACCGCTTATATCAACCGAACAATTAAGAGTTTATGCTCATTACCCTTTAAGCAACTGGTGATCATTAATGGTCATTTTGAGAATGAGGGTTTTATTTTCGAAGCGGTAGACGCATTACGGGCGGAGGGGCATTTTAATGATCGTTCCGTTATCGTATTTAGCTGGTGGAGTTTGGTATCTGATGACTGGACGCGTGAACATTTAGTTGATTTTCCCGGTTGGCACGCTGAGCATGCAGGGTTGACAGAAACGAGTTTAATGTTGCATTTGCGTCCAGATTTAGTGAGAGCGGAGCGACCAGACCACGATAAACCTCCACGTGCCGGGATCTATCAAGTACCGATTAAAAAAGAATTTTCAACGAGAGGCGTTCTTTCTAAAACATCAGGTTCGAGTGCGGAGATAGGTGAACTCATTTTCGAGCATGTCAGGCAGCAAATACTGGAACTGGTGACTGTGGATTAATCAGTCGTAATATCGCTGTACCTTTTCGGTTTTGCCCTGGCTACTGGGAAAAAGTTTATTGCTTTCATATTATCAAGTGCGCCTTAAAACCTCGTCTTTCTGGGTGAGGCTATAAGGCGCAGTTTTCTGTCTAAAACTGTATGCCCATGTTGCTAATATTTGCTGTGATGACCTGTATAAAGTCATCATAATAATTTTCATTTGCAATTAATCTGAGCCGAAAAACGGGATAAATGCGAGCCCATCGGATTTCAAACGCGAGTCATTACACTTAGTGCGCCCACTCTGTATCGGGCACACTAAGGAAAGTTGAGCTTAATACAGCAAAATGATTTCCGGATAGGAAAACCAGAGAGCGTTATTATGATTGTGTACCCGAAAATAAATCATCGTCTCCATCATCAAAAAAATATCCCTGTTTTATCTCACAGGATAGGACTTCTACATTTCCATACTTATCTATTCTATAAAAGCTATAATTAATAATTGAGTTATCCCATAATATAATCGATATGACGTGGCTTAATTAAATGTATTCTCATTCGCATAATAGGACTGATAACTATTCTCTTTTTTACCCATCCCATCAGGCACGATGTATTTATTATTTATACCCTTCATCTTTCAAGCTGCTGCTTTGTTGGCTGCTTTCACTCACCCCAGTCACATAGTTTATCTATGCTCCTGGGGATTCGTTCATTTGCCGCCGCGCTGCAACTCGAAATCTATTAGGTATAGTTAATTGAAAAATAGTATAAATTTAAAAAAATATAACCAATCTCTGTCGCGCTGAATGACTTTAATGATAACAAAACAGATAAGTCGCTATCACTTTATGAAGATAAATACTATCTTTTTTTGCAGAAAATATCATCTCGTTTAGGTTTTATTAATATATTGTCTGTTATTTATCCCCTTTGGCGAGTTTTCTCTCTGATAAATGCTAAACAAAAAGTGCTTTTTTTTAAAAAATGTCTTGCTTTTTTAAAAGACAGTTTAGAAAATCACCCGGGTTAGGAAATGGCCTGTCCGATAAATATCTTTATTTATGGGGGTGGTCTTGTCGGTGTTCTCTTATTTTCTGCTCGGTCAACTGCCTGTCCTGAAATACCTGAAACCGGTTTTATCTTCCTGAAATTCATTATGGCCTGACTCAGGTTATAGAGTTATTTTTTATTATTGAGGAGCCGCTTGTGACACAGAGTTTTCAAAACGAAATCCCCAAAGCGCGGATTAATATTAAATTGGATTTACATACTGGCGGGGCGCAGAAAAAAGTCGAGTTACCGCTGAAATTATTGGTGATGGGCGATTACAGTAACGGGCAAGAACAGCGTCCCCTCTCGGAAAGAGAAAAGGTGGATATAAACAAAAACAATTTTGACCGGGTACTGGCTGAATTTAGCCCGGCGGTTAATCTGACGGTCGAAAATACCCTGGCCGGCGACGGGAGTGAGACGAATATTGCGCTGGCTTTCCGACAAATAAAAGATTTCGAGCCGGAGCACGTCGCCCGCCAAATTCCCCCACTGCGGGCATTGCTGGCGATGCGTAATTTGTTACGCGACCTGAAATCTAATCTGCTTGACAATGCCACTTTTCGCCGGGAGTTGGAACATATTCTCCAGGATGATCGGCTGAGCGACGAATTACGGGCAGAACTGGCGGCGCTGGCCCCGCAGGCAGACTGATTATCAGCCTGTTTTCATCCATTTGAGTCAGGAGACGTTCATGACGATACAAGCACAAACCCCGGCGGCGGTGACTACCACAACCCACAGGGAAGGCGGGATTTATTCCGCGTTGTTTGAAAAAATTAATTTACAGCCGGTCGAACAACTGGGCGACATCGACCGCTTTCAAAACAACGAGGCCCTGGCCGATGTGACGACGGATGAGCGCGTGACCGCGGCGGTCAGTGTTTTTCTGACCCTGCTGAAAGCATCGGCTCAAAAAGTTAAGCGGCTGGACAAAACCTTGTTGGATCATCATA
>NZ_JAHZMK010000042.1:37089-47328 GCF_020387775.1 Photorhabdus antumapuensis | reverse complement strand
AGCGCAAGCTGGGGGTTTTTGCATATCAGGGTATGTATCATTTTGTTTGCTTATATTACCTAGTTAACCTGAGTTCTGGTTAAGCCGTCACTAATATGTCTATTTCTGAGCGGGAAATATTCAGTGACGGTTTGTTCTCTTTGAAACAATAAGCGATTAGCCCTCCTAACACATTCAACATGAATCCCTGTAGACTACGGTGTCGTGAGTGCTCTATCTGAGAAATATTCTTTAACTGATCATTGATGGTTTCTATGATGAAACGCTTTGATAACATCACCTTATCCCACACTGAGAGCGCTTTTGCCTTCATGTTACTGCGCGTATCCGTTATCAATGTCATCCCTGTCGCGTTTAAATCATCAAACAGAGCCTGACTGATATATCCCTTGTCGCCGTAAAGCGTTCCTGTTAATCCCGTTGCTAACTCACGGACAGGTTCCCGATCATCGACATTACCCGGAGTGAGTTTGGCTGACACAATTTCTCCTTGATGATTGACTATCAGATGCAGCTTAAAACCGAAAAACCCACCCATTGACCCTTTTCCTCGTTTCGCTATGCCGTCAAACACCTTATGGCGAGGGATACGAACATTATGACAAACACGAATACTCGTGGAGTCGACAAAAGCGAGTCCCGTGGGTTTCCCTTTCACCTGCGTCAAATAGCTACAAAGCGGTCCTAAAACTGAGGAAACGACGCCTAAGAACCGGGTATAGCTGAGCAGGGTGGGAAAGTCTTGTTGAGGGTATCGTCGGACTAATCCAAAGTAGAAATTTTTGAAATCGCGATAATGTGACATATGAAAAGCAATCACAATGGTCATAATCTCGCTGGCACTCATGCGGCCATGACGTCTGCGCTGACGGTGTCCTTCCTCGATACACTGTTGTTCCCAGAGTGGAATGAATACACGGCAAAAATCATCGACATCGCAGAAGAGTTCAACTAGTTTATCCATGCCTGTTCCTGATAAGATCGCTTTTTTCTTGGTCGAAAATTTTGATCTTGGAACAGGCACTTAGTTCCATTTTTTTATCCAGAGTTCAGGTTAGTTACTGTGTCTATCCGCATTATATAGAACAACTCTGTCGGGAACGGATTTGAACGTCGTGGGCAGTTTTGTGTTTAGCGGTATATTATTTCCCCCATTTCCCCCGGTATAAAATTTGCTTTGGGCAAATTTCTTTCCACTTTTCTTAGATGATATAAGTTGTTCTTCTTCCCGTAATTGTTGGAACTTCTTTGGGGTTTTGTCCCACGCATCGTAAAAACTCTGCTTAAATAAACTGTAGTGCATTGATGAGACTAGGGCTTACACTATGAGCTTGTGTTGTAAACATTATCGCTGGACGAACCAAATTGTAGGAAATGAGGCTCGTTTGTCACGTTCGTCACTTTTGAGTATTACCTTGAAAAACGCCGGATGAAAATACCCAACTTTTAATGAATGCCTTCAACATCCTGATGATAAGTGTATATACATGATTTAATTGCCTATGCTTTATTTCCCCGTAGCTGAGTTCAACCTTTCAACGTTTACAGTTGATTTTCAAAATCTGGTCAAGAGAAGAGTTTCAGAGTAAACCGGTGAAGTGATAAATCTTTTTATGTTCCGTTAGGCGATATCGGCATGTCGGCTAACAGGTTATTTTCGATATCGGTTTTGAGCATCTTATAACGCAGCTTTTTCTTAATTGGTATAAGTTAACGAGAAATTGTATGCCTACTTGTACTTAAGCTAACGATGTAGTCCATATCAACTTTGAGCTAGTGTTGAATGATTAAACCTTAATTTCGTCTGGACATTTCTCCTAAGCTGACTTAATGTCTCTGCTTCTGATTTTGATAGGTTTGGCAATTTTCAAGTTCTTACTCATTGTCATGGCGTGGTTCTTGCTGGTTGTGGTGGCTCATTGCTCTAAATCATTCGGTAATATATCAGCGGCGAAATCCTCCTAGTTACAAAAAAACTATGTCTTATATCTCCACTCTAAAGGATAAGATTTTACGATACACTAAATAAATTGGGATTACAGTTTCACAGCCAGACTAAATTTTAAAAAAATGTATCCTTATAGTGTATAAATATGTCATGACACTGCGTTTATTATCCTAAATTTTACTAATTCTATATTGTATTGAAATATGAAGAAAAAACGTCCTATTTTACAAGATGTTGCTGATCGTGTTGGTGTAACTAAAATGACGGTAAGTCGTTTCTTGCGTAATCCTGATCAAGTTTCTGAGCAATTGCGAAAGAAAATAGCGGATGCTTTAGATGAGTTAGGTTATATCCCAAATAAAGTGCCGGATATTCTTTCTAATTCCACTAGTCATGCTATTGGTATTTTATTGCCTTCTTTGACTAACCAGGTTTTTGCGGAGGTTATTCGTGGTATCGAATATGTGACGGATAGTTATGGTTATCAAACTATGTTGGCTCACTATGGCTATCGTTCAGAAAAGGAAGAAGAGCGTTTGATTTCTTTACTTTCCTATAATATTGATGGTTTGATTCTTTCAGAACGTACTCATACTCCACGAACTTTGAAGATGTTGGAAACGGCTGGTATCCCTGTTGTTGAACTGATGGATTGTGTTTCTCCTTGTTTTGATACGGCAGTCGGTATTGACAACTTTGAAGCAGCTCGGCAAATGACAATGGCAATGATTGAGCGTGGTTGCCAGCGGGTGATTTATCTTGGTGCGAGACAAGATGAAAGGACGATTATTCGCCTGGAGGGCTATGAAGCTGCAATGGAAAGTGCGGGGTTAAAGCCAGGTAAGATAATGACACCAGACAGCTCTTCTTACACATTAGGGGGGCAGTTATTGAATGAAGCAAGAACAAAATATCCTGATGTTGATGGTCTATTCTGCACTAACGATGACCTCGCTATCGGAGCAATTTTCGAGTGCCAACGTCAAGGGATAGCTGTACCACATGATATTGCAATAGCCGGCTTTCATGGCCATGATGTTGGTCAGGTGATGACACCAAAACTTGCCAGTGTGTTGACGTCTCGTGACTTAATGGGGCGGAGAGCTGCTGAATTATTAATGGCTCGGCTGAAGGGCGAATATCTACCGCAAAAAATGATTGATATCGGTTTTCAATTATCTCTGGGAGAGAGTATCTAATCGATCTGCTGGATTTGCGTTTTTTTGAACTCATTTGTGATAAATATCACATTTATATTTCCTGAATATTCCGTGTTGTTGCGAATTTCATCTCTACTTCTGATAATGTTACCGATAACAGTTACCGGTAACATTTGTAGATAAAATATCTACGCTAAGGAGTTTATATGAGCGATACCCAGCATTCGAATCATGTTTTTGTGCTTATGGGGGTATCCGGTAGTGGTAAATCTGCTGTTGCCGGTGCTGTGGCCTATAAATTGGATTCTGCTTTTTTAGATGGTGATTTTTTACATCCAAGATCTAACATTAATAAGATGGCTGAAGGATACGCACTGAATGATGAAGATCGTGAACCTTGGTTGAAATCACTGAATCATGCAATTTTTGCTATGCAACGCACAAACCCGGTTTCCCTGATTGTTTGTTCTGCTTTAAAAAAACATTACCGGGATATACTGCGTGATAATAATAAGAATCTGTCATTTCTTTATATGAAAGGCGATTTTGATTTAATTGAAAGTCGATTGAAGGCACGTAAAGATCATTTTTTTAAACCTCAAATGTTGGTATCTCAGTTTGAGTCATTAGAAGAGCCGGGGAGTGATGAACAGGATGTTTATCTGGTTGACATTAGATCATCTCTTGATGAAGTGATAAATCACTCGATAAGAATAATTAATAGTGTCATTTCAGGGGAAAAATAATGAGTACTTTAACCTTAGTGCTGACAGCCGTGGGTTCTGTTCTTTTACTGTTGTTTCTGGTAATGAAGGCCAGAATACACGCTTTTGTTGCGTTAATACTGGTTTCCATGGGAGCGGGTGTTTTTTCTGGTATGCCACTGGATAAAATTGCTGAAACAATGCAAGAAGGAATGGGAGGAACATTAGGTTTTCTGGCTATTGTTGTCGCACTGGGGGCTATGTTTGGTAAAGTTCTGCATGAAACAGGCGCACTGGATCAGATTGCAGTTAAGTTACTAAATAGTTTTGGTGAAAAGAATGCTCATTATTCATTAGGGATCGCTGGTCTGGTTTGTGCTTTGCCGTTGTTCTTTGATGTAGCGATTGTTTTATTGATTGGTGTGGCGTTTGCAGTAGCGCGTCGTACTGGCGGTAATGTAGTGAAACTGGTTATTCCTCTGTTTGCCGGTGTTGCAGCCGCCGCAGCGTTTTTGTTACCTGGTCCAGCACCGATGTTGTTGGCTTCACAGATGAATGCTGACTTTGGTTGGATGATCTTAATCGGTATCAGTGCCGCGATTCCTGGGACGTTACTGGCGGGTCCAATCTTCGGTAGTTTTATCAGTAAGTATGTCACTTTGGATTTGCCCGTGGATATAAGTGAGCCAAGCCTTGGTCAAGGTAAGATGCCATCTTTTGGTTTGAGTTTGTCACTGGTCCTGTTCCCTTTGGCTTTGGTTGGATTAAAGGCTATCGGTGAGAATTTTGTTGAACAAGGCTCTGAATTGTATCAGTGGCTTGAATTTATCGGTCATCCATTTTCTGCGATTTTGGTTGCTTGTTTGGTTGCTATTTATGGTCTGGCAATTCGTCGTGGGATGAGTAAAGAAAAAGTGATGGATATCTGCTCTTCGGCTATTCAGCCTGCTGGAATTATTTTGTTGGTTACCGGGGCCGGTGGTGTATTCAAACAAGTATTAGTGGATTCTGGTGTTGGCCCTGCTTTGGGAAACGCTTTGATTGGGGCGGGTCTGCCTATTGCATTAGCGTGTTTCATCCTTGCTGGTACAGTACGCGTTATTCAAGGTTCTGCAACCGTTGCTTGTTTGACAACTGTTGGTCTGATTTTGCCAGTTGTTGATCTTCTGGGATATTCTGGTGCCCAGCTTGCAGCTCTTTCAATTTGTATTGCGGGTGGTTCTTTGGTATTGAGCCATGTTAACGACTCAGGCTTTTGGTTATTTGGTAAATTTACTGGTGCAACAGAATTTCAGACACTGAGAACTTGGTCAATTATGGAAACTATTCTTGGAACAACAGGTGCCGTTGTTGGAATGGTTTTCTTTGCCATGTTGTAATTCATATGAATTAAGAGATTGTATTAGATTAATACCGCCTTCCTTAGAAGGCGGCAAGATAAGTTAACTATCTGGAAATATTGGTGACATTAAAATAGTGTTCTTGCTAACGGGTGACGGTGGCACCAGCGATCTTTATAGGCGAAAGTAGGTTTGCCAATAGAATAGCGCATCGTTTTTTGATTCTGCTGACAGAGCGTTGAAGCATTTTGAATATTTAACCACATGACAATGCTTCCAAGGCTGAGATTAGCGTATTCAGGATCGTATCCACCGTTTACTGCATCGAATGAAACCCATTGAGGGCTGTCTGATTTTATAACTAAATCGTAGGCTGCTGGGGTTCCATTGATAGTTAATACACATCCGTACAGATGTTGTTTGAGCTCAGTGTATAATTCGGTTAATTTTCCTTTTTCTTCTTCACTGTGTTTTTTCCCCCACCGTTTTTCGTATAGTATGGTGTAAATATCAACAAATTCTTGGCAAGTGAAATCATCAATTTGATGTATTTCTCCGCCTGCACGCTTAAATCTATTAATTTCATTACTCCGATTTCTTCTTGTTTTATAAGAAAAATCTTCTTTAGCAAGGCATATTGTTCGCTTGTTTAATCGGCCATAATAAAGGTTGACGAAGTTTTCTCTGTGCAGAGGCGATATGGTTTTTGACTTCCCAGGGATGATAGTTTTTAGATGTTTGGCAATAGGGAAGAGAATTTCATCGTAACTGAAAAAATAATAATCCTTTTGGTGACTTGCTGCCAGATGATGATCTTTACATGTAAAGTATGCTCCTTCGATAACGTTTTCTATTTGTGGATTTTCTTTGACATAAAAGATAAAACTATTGCCAAATTTTTCATTTAAGAAGCGTACAATATCTGGATGAGTAGATATTCCACCACCATAAAGAGAATACGCTTGTTGGTAACGTTCGAAACTACATTCTTTCCAGCCGGAGATGAGCCTTTTTATAGCACTGAGAGGATACTTTTTTGGAAAAATCATATTTTAAATACTCTTTTTAACGCTATGTTTTACATATGGTATAAACTTATTTTTCAACGCATTAAATACAACAAAAAAGATAATTTGTCTTTATAAAATGGGTTTCTTGTGAGCTCATTCATATTGTAAATCTAAGATTATAAGTTTAATTTTTCTGCACTAAAAACAAGATAAGTATTTAGTACTATTCCCAATCAAGCTTTATTGTTGCTTACTGATCGAGAATATTTATTAATTGTTGATATAAAGCTTCAGCACTGCGTTCATAACCTGCGGCTGAGAGGTGAACATAATCAGGACGCGCGAGATCTTGTTGCGCCCAGCTTCTAATTGAGCATTTTCCACCCATATATTCACGCCAGTTCCAGAATAGTGTGTGCTGATCTTGAGCGACTTTTTGTTGAATCTGGATAATATTATCCAACATTGTTGGTTGTTGTGCTGCACAACTTGTCAGTTGGTTGTTTTTCAAAGAATCACCCGGCCCAATAATAAGGATAACTGCTTGTGGTAACTGATTACGAATCTGCTTTATCTTAGTTTCCAGTTGCTGGCGATAGCTTGATAAATCAAGCGAATGATTAAATGCCTCATTTGTGCCATAAGCGAGGATCACCATATCAGGATGCATTTGAACTAATGTATCAATCCATTTTGGCTGCCACTTATCCATCATATTAATAGTTGCACCATTAATACCCAAGGCAGATAACATAATACCTGGTTGTTTACGTTTGATAAACCAACCGCCTAATTTTAACTGATTATTTTGTATCGCCATAATATTAACCGGGAATGTAACTGATTCCTCAGTAGAAAATTGCCAGTGACCGTGAGTTGCCGGTAATTTCAGTATTCGTTTGGTTGCAGATTGAACCAGAATCTGGGCATCATCCGACGTTTGGTATAATGTTTCGAGTTGATAGCGATCATGGGACGGTGAAAGTAGCCTTAAAGCTAATTGACTTATTTGGTTACTAGGTTCTGCAATTGTACCGCCGAGAGGAAAATCAGGCCGATTATCTTTGCGGCTGGTAGTGAGTTTCCATTGTTGTTTATTACCGGTCATACTGACCATGGCGTTACGTTGGCCAGGTACATTAATTGGGCTAACAAAACCAATCCCTGCGTCGCCAAAGCGTTGTTGCAATAAAGAGCGAAGCTTGCCAGTAAAAAAGTCTGCGGCAGTATGGGAATCTCCTATCTGAACAAAATGCAGTTGATTATGGCGGTTGTTATGCAGTTTATTCGCCAGTAAGGCTAAATTCGGTTCACCAAAGTCTGTTAACTGTTGGCTCATTGTTGCAGGTTGTTGCGTTGGCAATGGTTCTGGTTTTTGTTTATGGCACGATATCAAACTTAAAGAGAGTGTGATGACCAGACTGATGCCAGCAGATTGGTATCGCCGACGGAGTTGTTTAACCATTTCCATTTTGTTTGGCTGGTTCCTAAATAAATTTAATCAATGAGAATATATTGTCCGAGATAGTTTGCTGGCCTTTCAAGCTAAAATGTATACCATCGCCGCTTCTGAGTTTAATTTTGTTACTATTGTCGCCGACATAATCGGAATAATCATTTGCATGATATTTAAAAATATCATTAACAGAAATGTAGATTTCTCCGGCTTTCGTTACTTCCGATTGATACAAGGCTCTCAGATATTCCATGCTGACGGAAAGTTTTTTCTGCTGCATATTGGGAGGACCAACCCAGATAATATCAGCACCGTGGTTACGTGCTTCAGTAAGGATTACGTCGATACGTTGGCGATAGAGGTTTTCCCAATCAGAACTGGCGAATTTCAGGTAGGTGCTGCCATGTCTTGGTGGCATATCCCAGGGGTCATTTGGCCCCAGGAAGATAACAACCAGCTTGATATCGTGGTTAGCTTCCAGCGCCTTATTGATAGTTTCCGGCCAGTTAAAAAAACTGGGATAAGCAAGCCCGGTACTTTGTTTGCTGAGATTAATACTTGAAATACCGTAATCCTGATAGAGCCGACGTTTCAGATGCGGGGCAATGCCTTGCATCATTGAGTCTCCGGCAAAAAGTACTTTATCCTTGGCTATTAGCGTCACATTGGTTTTGGCGATCACTATACTGGAATGAACATTATTGCCTGAATTGCGGAGCACTGATGAGTTGACAGAATTAGCATGAGGAGATTTTTGTAATAATTCAGGGAAAGTGGCAGGAAGATTTGCAATAGGAGAGGTATAACCACCCAGGAGCTTCAGCCCGATCTGAAAACCCACAGGAAGGGTGATATTCGCTTCCAGGGGAGTTTGCTGATGATTGTCACTGTTATTGCCGGTGGTATGTAAGATAAATGCTTCTCCCGCAGCGAGTACACCTTGTTCCAGATTATCACCTAAATCCCAGAGCGGATTACCTTGTAAGGTTGCCCACGGGCTTTGCTGGTGGTATTTTTGTTGCCAGAATCTATCCAGTGAATGGTGATTCAGCCAGATTAACAGTAGACTCGTTAATACCACGATAAAAATGGCTTGCCCGGCAGTTTTTAAATTAGATTTGAATTCAGAAATTAGCATAGATGAATCCTGGCATTCCTTGTGGTGAAAGCATGAATACTAAAGTCAGAATAATGGCTAATGGTATTGGGTAGTATATCCATGAAATCTGAGAATGAATTTTCCCAACGGCTATTTTTAGATTAAGCAGCCACGGATAAATAATAAAGAGTCCCCAGAACATCAGTAACAACCCACCGCTGGCTATTATCGAGTGAAATAAATCTGGTGATATCAATTGATTTAATAATGTCAGGGCATCATCCAGAGTAGGGCAACGGAAGAAAATCCATGCCAGACAGACAAAGTGGAAGGTGATAATTCTGGAGAAAAATGAGGTTGCCGGATTTTTGGATGTATTTTCGTTTTTCGAAAAAAATAACTGATATTTAACATTGAGGATGATTAATCCTAATCCATGAATCGCTCCCCAGATAATGAAGTTAATTCCGGCGCCATGCCATAAACCGGAGATGACCATAGCGGCAAACAAATTAAGATTTTTACGTATAAATCCCTTTTTATTACCGCCAAAAGAAATATAGACATAATCACGGATAAATTCAGATAAACTGATATGCCAACGGCGCCAGAAGGCTTGTAAGTTTTCCGCCAGATAAGGGGCATTAAAGTTTTCAGGTACTCTGAATCCGAGGAGTAGCGCTAATCCGGTAACAAGATTGGTATAGCCAGAAAAGTTAAAATAGATATGCCAGGCATAGGCATAAATACCAACCAGGATTTGCCCTGCACTGTAGCTGGTAGGATCATCAAAAACTGGGTTTACATAATTTTCGGATAGATAAGAGCTGAACAGGAATAGTTTGGTTATTGCCAATGCAATCAGCAATATTGCTCTTGATGGTTCGATGATCACTCTTGATGATATCTGGATTTGAGGCAGAAAATCTTTAGCTCTGTTTATTGGTCCGGCAACAATACTCGGAAAAAAGCATAGATATAAAACGACATCAGGGAATGATGCCCGAGGGATTTCTTTTCTTGTGACAGAAACGACATAGCTGACGGAATGAAATGCATAGAAAGATAAGCCCAAAGGCAGGAGTAGTGTCAGTATGGGTAAATCTATGGATAAACCAAATGTGGCAAATGCTTGTTGCAGGTTTTCTTGAAAGAAAGAGTAATACTTGAATGCGGTGAAACACCCCAGAATACCTATCGTCAGAATGGTAAATGTGATGCGGTCGGATAGAAATTTGCCAGCTATGTTTGTTAAAAGATAGATAAATAGCGTATAGCCAAATAAGATACCGGCGAAAAGTGGATTAAAAGAAAAGACAAACAGATAACTTGCGATTATCAACAAGTAGTTTTGTGCTTTTGCACTTTTTTGTAGCATCCAATACAAGAAAAAGAGGGCAACAAAGGACCCTAGAAACTCAAAAGAAAAGAAATTCATATTAAACTCTGGCTAATCATTTCATCGCAGTACAAGGTCATAATGAGCGATATTATATACCCCTCATCTTTCAAGCTGCTGCTT
>NZ_JAHZMK010000042.1:0-37054 GCF_020387775.1 Photorhabdus antumapuensis | reverse complement strand
CGAAATCTATTAGGTATAATATCTAATCTAAATATTCTATCAATCAGAAAGATACGCTGGTGAACGTAAAAAATCACCCGTTTCATACCTTTGTTATGAAGCGGATGATGTTGGTCGTTGGAGCTATATATGCGGGTTCATACTTATTTAGCACCTTGGTTATGGTCGTTTTTAGCGAACTCTTGTGCTTGGGTAATAAGCCCTTTGTTGCTGTTAAACACTTTATGCAAGTAGCTGTTGTAAGTAGAACCTAATTGTGAATATCCTTCAAGATTATCAATCAGTTTGCTGGTATTCAACGATTCTTGGCTGTTTCTCTGTTTAGCGCGTGAAACACGTAATGATTCATAAGCGTTATGGGTATTCATATTTCTCATATAGGCTTCGACAGAATCATTGATAGTCGGATAGGCGGAATAACCTTTGATCTTACCTTGGGTTTTCTTACAGTTGTTACCGCAACGCATACCGAACAAGTTGTTATTCTGTTGTGCAAGCTTAGATGTTCCCCAACCAGATTCTGTTGCGGCCTGAGTGGCAACAAAGTGGGTTGGGATGATGTCAACACGACTTAGTATTTTGTTCCAGTTAACTTTTTTAGGCGAGCTGCTACAGCTCACGTTATAGTTTTTGCAAATACGTTGCAGGAACCTGATATCCTGGGTGGACCAACGTTTGGCTTTCTGGTGTTCCAGTAACCATTTCCGTTCCTGCATAATTCGTTGATTGTGTTTATCAATCACAGGGACAACTACATTTAAAAACGCTTTCTTACGTGGGATGCCCGAAGGGTATTTTCGCAAATCTGGCAAATTGCTTTGCATGCCATTGTGAGCATACTCTATGCTTTTAGCAGTGCTAGTTGAAGCATGACTAAAAGCGGAAAACAATAGTGAGATAAAGAAAGCGAAGATGGCAGTTGTCCTCATCGTTTGAGAGGGCATTGCTTTTCCTCGTTTGCTCTGAATAAAAAACAAGCTGATGTTAGCAAAATAAATCCAGCATAGCCAGAGTTATTAGTGATTCATAAATATACCCTTCATCTTTCAAGCTGCTGCTTTGTTGGCTGCTTTCACTCACCCCAGTCACATAGTTTATCTATGCTCCTGGGGATTCGTTCACTTGCCGCCGCGCTGCAACTCGAAATCTATTAGGTATATATTTTCTGTAATAAAAATTATTATTTTGCTAATTTGTTCTGTGGTTTTTTATTAATTTATATATGGTTATGTGCTGTTTGTGTACAAAATATTGCCTGTATAGGTTGAATTATTCATTAGATATGATCATGATTTTTGAGTTAATTTTGTGCCTGTAAGTCGCTTTATCAAAAGAAAAGTGATTTGTAAACCAGCTAGTTATAATATCGGAAGTGATTGAACTTAGTTTTATATAGTACTGTTAATTATAGTACTGCCAATCGTAAGAACACCGCAGCGAGTAATAAACTAATTGATATTAATATTGCCGTTATAAGAATAAGTATCATTTTCATAAAAAGGTAACCTGTTACCGATATGGTCTCTTTCCTCTGTGAGTTAAAACTAAGTCGTATCTGTCAGGCTTGAGCTAATTTTATAATAGATCCATTGTTATTGGTGCGGTGCAGGATATTCGATATGGTTCTAAATGTTAAGTTAAAATAAGTAACAATGTGTTACAAATATTTACTTCGGGTGATATTGTAAGAATATAATAATGTAGGTGTATGTAAGAATAAAAAAATCTTAATAATTTATTTGTTGATAATATAAATATTTATATTTCTGTTTTTATATTAAAGGTGTTTTTGGAGAATGAAAGTTATATTGTTCTTATGTTCGGTTAAGCTATTTATCACATTTATACATTATGTGTGATTATATTTATCCTTAAGGTTTTCATTTATGGATTGTTTTTATGTTATTGATTTTTAATTAATTATTTTATTTTTTAATCGATGTGATTGAATGTTTTTATATATTTTTTTTGTTGTGTTATTATCCTTGAAATATATTTTTGTTTCTGGTTTTTTGTTGTTTTTATTTATTCTTTAATAAGGTTTTAAAATATTATCTTGATATTGTTTTTTTAATTTTATTGATAAGTGTAAGTATATTTTTTCTATTTTTCATAGAATTACACTATTTTATTAATAAATTAAGCGAGTTTGAGTGATTACTTAATGTTAGTATTATCATTGTGTTACATCAATTCAGGGGAGATTATAAATGTAAATGAATTTCCTTTTAGAAACACTTTATTACAAATAATTACTTATTGAAACAAAAAATTTTTAATTTGGATGAGGGAAATAAGAGGCATCTCCTTTGCCTCTTGGTTAATTTTCCTCTTGATTAATTTTTCTATTGGTTAATTGTATTCAAAGTTCAGAACAGAAGTTGCTTTCAATTCCCCTGCTACGATGTTTTGGGGATCATAAACGTGGTAGTAAGCATTAAGGTCGATAGCAAAGTGTTTATCAATGATATTGCCTGAGTTTTTGCTGAATAGCAGTGTTGCGCCGTGGGATGAGGATTGCGAAACACTGAAAGTTATCGGCGTTGAATCACTTGTCTGAGAAACACGGATACCAACACCTTTAGCGGCACCTATTTTGCTATCAATTAAAGTTCGATTGTCATTTGGTAGCAGATTATTACTGCTCAGGTAAGCTTTAACTGAGCGTGAAGTTTTACCGTTTTGGAGATATTTGCATTCAAAGTTGAGGGTAAAAGGTGTTTCTCCTTTATCTGTTCCGTTAAGCAATCTAATGCGGTTGACTTTTGGTAGATTCACGGTTAATCCATCATTTAAGAAGTGGCAAGTTGTATCTCTATGATTAAAAGTCATTGTGACGGGTTGGTAATAGATATCTTCAGAATGTGTCGGCCACTCCCAGGTGAGCATAAAGGTCAGGAAATCGGTAGCAAAACGGATAATGGCATCAAGGAGTCCTAAGTTGGTGGTATCCATCGCAATGACAGCCGTTTTTAATGTTGCAGAATTGCCGGAAAAAACGTGAATATTACTACCGCCGGGTCTACCACTCAGTAACTTTACATTAAGCGTAAATTGGGCTTGCAATTTGCTGGCCGGGTATGTGTCGTTATTGTTTCCCAGATAAATAGTGTTGCCAGGGGAAAGATTGGTGATAGTCACTTCGGCATAATCTTTGCCACCATTGAATCCTAAAACAACTTTGTTTTTGGTAAAAGGCGAGCCATTAGCAACAGAGTTTTGTTTCCATAATGAATTTCTTGTGCATGTAAAATAGCCAGAATATTGGGTGTTGAGTATCCAGGTTGCATTACTGTTCAGGGTGAGATGATCTGTCATATCAACCGTGATTGCCGGTGCCGGTATTGCATATTTAGGTTGGCAATCTGCATAGGCTATGCCACTGCTCAGACTGATTATGGCCGCTAGATAAAATGGTTTAAGATACAATGACTTAATTTTCATTATCTTCTCTCTTAACGGCAAATATTGGCGCTTGAGCCCATTTCAGGCTGTGGATCATTTATTATGCAGCTCTTTTCGCCTAGTTGACCGATGTGGATATAAATTTGCTGTGGTAATTTTTCTACTCGCAGGAAAACCATACTACCCTGACCAACGTATCCCAGGCTGTTGCCTTCTGAATCGACAATTTCAGTACCGAAAGGTAAAGGTTTACCATCAGCTTGAGTGGCGTAGAAAACAAACGTTTTCCGTTGGTCTGTTTTAAATCCGAGATGGGTAATCGCTCCGGAATATGGTGCAACATCTCTGATGTTACCGATAAGTTCAGCGGCATTTTCTGACACTTCACTGGTATCTAGCATGATGGCGTTTTTACGATAAGGGGAAAGATAAGGTATCAGTAACTTACCGCTGTTGTTTGTCACCATGCTTTTATCTCCATTCACCGAAGCGTTTGCTGTGCCCGGTGCGTCAATGATGGCGAAAGTTTCCCCAATCTGATTAGCAGCCAAAATTCCGCCTCGATAAGCAACTAAACTGCCGGTTGCGCCAAGCCCCATTTGGCGGTACTCCTTGGATTGGCTATAAGAGCTACTCAATGTGGAAACGGATGTTTTATAGGTCAAATTTGCACTGGTTGTTGTCGAACCGCTTTTCTGATCTGAAATGTTGAAGTGGTAATTCAAACGGTTATTTGGGCCTGCGCTGCCGCTTAATCCTAAGTTACTATTATCATAGTGACTTTCATTGATTGAGACATTATTGGTCAAATAGGCAGGGTAGCCAAACAACTCAAAAGGAATAGACAGCATCAGATAATAGCGCTGTTCCTCTTTACTTTCTGTTTCATTGATATTGTATCGGACACGGCTTGCTGTCAGGGAATAATTGACTTTACCCAGACTGTTGGAGTACCCCATTTGATACTCTCTACTTTTATTCTGGGTTCCCCAGTAATCACGGAATGTTCCCGAAAGAAAAAGTGAACCTGCACGACTACCAAGATTCTGGTTCAAATTGATATTAAAGGTATTTTTCTGATGAGAATAGTATTGTTGGTTATATCCGTTGCTTATCCAGTCATGCAGATCAATCGCATCGATTAGGGTGAGATAATTTTTAGTGGAATAACGATAAGCCGCCAGCGAAAAATTTGTTTTTGTTTGTGGAATATAGCGGCTATAAGACAATTTGTAGCTTTGACCTTTCATGGTTGGGCTATTATCAAATTTGGCGCTGGATTGTGAAACGTCAATTGAGACAGCGCCAATTGGTAGATTAAAGCCACTACCTAACAGTAGCGAGTAATAATCTTTACTGATAATGGTGCCTGTATAACCGGTCAGGACATTATTAAAGCCATATTGATAGCTGGCTTGAAAAAAGTTTGGTTTATAACGACTGTTGGCAAGTTGTGTTTTACCTGCACTGATATCATATTTGCCAAGACCTTCTTTCATCATATTAGGAACGGATGAAAAGGGGACGGTAAAACTGTTAGTACGTCCGTCTGCTTCCGTCATTTCAACTAGCAAATCACCACCCGAACCTGTTGGTAAAATAGTATCAATGGCAAAAGGTCCTGGTGGTACATTACCTTGATAAATAACAACATTATTCTGGGCGATTTTAACCAGAGCGTTAGTCTGCGCAACTCCCCGGACGATAGGGGAAAACCCTTGCCAAGCATCGGGGTACATGCGCATATCGGTTTTCAGATTGATACCACGGAAGCGGAAAGAGTCGAATAAATCGCTTGATGTATAGCTGTCACCAATGCGAAATTCTGAATTAATTGATGAAATTCCCCGTTGCAGATAACGGGTATTATTACTCCATTTATCACCATTTGAACGTGTGTAGTGATAAGAGGATTGATCACGTAATTGCCAGCCAAATAGATTCAAACCGCTATTAAGTGACACGTAAGCATTATCTTCATTTTCACGGTCGCGGTTTTGTTTATTTCTATTTTGAGTATGGTAATAGTTGGCATTGTAGGACAGCATAGCTCCGGGGATACCTCTGTCCCAGAACGCAGGATCGATATAGCCTTTTAGCTCGTTTTTGATATACGCCTGCGGGACGACCAGATTCAGGCTGAGTTTAGAAACATCGAGGTTAGCGGTTCCTTCATGTATTATTTTAGTAAGAAGAATTTCATCTTTGGATAAATTTGATTCTGGTAATTGGTTTTTATCAATTTTTATACCTAACCTAGGAAGATCTTCATTGAGTAAGTAAATATCTTTGCCATCGTTCTGGATATTAATATCAAATCTTCCTTTCCAGTCATTATTCAGATAGATGTCAATACTGTAACGGCCAGCGGGTAGTTCTGACGTGGAATAAAATCGGGATAAGTCCGCTTTTGCAGATTCACCAACCAAAAAATCAGTATTAAATGTTGTGGCATAGCATAAACAATCTGTATACAGAAGGGTACCTATTATCAGAGCTAACGGATTGATTTTTTGTTTTATCATGTTCTATGCTATGCCAGTAATATCACTATTGAAGTGGTAAAGTTAATTTATTTATAGCACCAAAATCATCAACAATAGCCAGAGTTAATTTATCTCCAACTTTTACTTTTTGATTGGTACTGAATAAATGAGAAGCGAACGGTTTTATAATTGTTCCTTCATTTAGTAAGTTAGGCTGAGTATCAGAAGATTTAAGGCCGACGATATTCATGAAATAGGGTGATGCATTTTCCAATTTTAGTTGGCTACCCTCACGTTTTAATACAATATGTTGTTGGATCTGTTTAGGTAAGATAGAAAGCTTGCCTGGCCGATAGAAAAATTTGATCCGGGTACGAATGGCAATCTGCATAACGTTTTTATCGCCAATGTTTTCTGCAATGGGTGGAATATCCAGAACATTTAAATAAAATAGCGATTCACGATCCGTGGGTAGATTGTTGTTGATATATTTAATTCTTAATTGTTGCCCATTATTACCATCAATTTTGACGACTGGGGGGGTGAGTAAAAAGGGAACTTTAGCTGTTTCAGGTGTTGAATTAGGATCGCCATCATCTATCCAGGATTGTACCAGAGAGGGTTGATCCCCAGCATTTAATAATTGAACTGATACCTCTTTATTACTGGCTGGGTAAATAACACGTGTTGTGTTAATAACGATGTTGGCATGAGCAGATAAAGTCGTTATCCCTAATAATATAGTTAAAAATAATTTCTTCATAACGTTATTTTTGCCAAATTAAATAAGCCTATTTATCTAAATAGGCTTTGTTTATTGTAGTAAATAATTATAGATAAGTAACGTGATAAGTAACCATCGTTACTACTTTACCTGGTTCTGCATCAGCAGTGCCTACTTTGTAGTATTTCGCATAGAAATCGACAATTTCAGGTATTGCTTCAGAGCCTTTAATTCCTGTATCAAAGGCTTTATTCAGCATAATAGGGGTATTTTCTTCGATGTGTTTAACAATAGCGATACCTACGTTTTTCGGCTTGCCATTTGCATTAAGTTCTTGGTTAATCAGGTATTTAGCATCGTTAGAAATAGTATGTGATGATGAGAACTGGATTTTCAACATAGAGGTTGTTGCGTCAAAACCAACGGCTTTGGACTGGCAGTTAGAAAATTCTAGTGAAAATGCTTTCTTACCAAAATCAATTAAACCTTCTTTTTGTCCGGCTTGAGTGACTGAGATAGGTTCCAAAATAATCGACAGATTAGCTGAAGCACCACCGTTAATAGTACAAGTGGCATCAGTGACTGCACCAGAGAAATGTAATGTACCGCCAGCAGTATTATCGGCTGCAACAGCAGAACCTGTAGCAAAAATAAGCGCGGCGGTGGTTGATAACGCTAGTTTATTCATTTTTCCTCTCCAGGAGTAGGGACATCTTAATTGGCTTTATCAGGGGGTGAAGATAGGGGCCCTGAATCCCCTGATACATCATAAAAATTAAAAAAACAATGTTAGTGTTTATACCCTTCATCTTTCAAGCTGCTGCTTTGTTGGCTGCTTTCACTCACCCCAGTCATATAGTTATCTATGCTCCTGGGGATTCATTCACTTGCCGCCGCGCTGCAACTCGAAATCTATTAGGTATATCTATTAAATTGATTTAATGTTGTAAATTTAAAACAAAAATCAATGTATTATATAGTTGGAAATAGTTTAGTAACTTGAGTTTTGGTTGAATAAACCTAATTGTTTGCAATGTAAGTTCTTATTTTATCTGCTTAGATAAAGCTGATATTGTTTATACATATTTATAACTTGGAAACGTATATTATAGACGATTAAACCTATTTAAGAAGGTATTTTTGTTATTTAAGTTAAATTAAGAGTGAATGTCTGGTTTTTCGATAAAAATAAGTGCAATGCACAGTTTATGAGTATAATTAAGAATTATACTCTTGTTTTAATGGTCTTTTTGAGATTTTATTTCTTTTTTAGCTGTTGAGCTGGTTAACATTTTTGTGACTTTTTGATTTATTTCTTAGATTTTGTGTAATATTAATTATTTTATATCAATTGTTTATTGGTTTTTTATCTTTGTAAATATTTCAATACGATTTTTTTATCCTGTGAAGTAATGCCTTGGTGATGTGGCTTTCCCTTTTTGGCTTAATTTAAGTACATTCGGTATAGTTTAGTTTTATTATAGGTAATGTTGAGTTTATATTATAATGTAACATTGTGTGAATAATAAATAATGATTGATGATATTTCAATGGGATTATTGTCTGAGAAATATTAATCTAAAATATCCCATATATTTTAACTCATAATGTTATATTCATTCTTTCATTGAAAATATATGAATCAATAATTCTCTTGTTGTTCTTTTGCTTTTTCTGCCAATTGTGGAAAATCAAGTGCACTCCAGTAGCTTTCTGGTACAGGAAGATCTTTCATTTGGCGGCTAGGCCATAATTGTAATTCGGCCAATTCAGATAATCTGTAGCCAATATATTGTTGTGGCAGGGTAAGCCTGAGTGGAAATTGCTGTTCTGTTGGCACCATATTAGGGGTACGATCGCTGTGAGTATGGAAATCACGTTGAAGGATTAAACGCTTATCAGGCACACGACGTTTGCTGTCCCACCAGATACCATCAACCTGTTCAAACATTTTCCGCGTTTCATCAGGGGATAAGGCTTCCAGTTCACGTAGCGCAGGTGGCAGAATGGCTTGCATTGATAGGCGGTATTGTTTCATTGACGGTATTTGCCCAGCCAGTATCAAAGAGAGGGAAAGACGAGCGCCTAATAGATTAGAGTAGAGATCCTCAGGAGAGAATGCAGATACTTTTTCAGAAAAGCCGGGTACAGACTGATAACCATACCATTGCGCGATTTCATGCCATGCAGCAAGTTCAAAAGCCAATCTTACGGCTAGATAAGCACTTAGGGTATAGCGTTGTTCTATCGCTGCTGGTGGTGTGAATTGATAGAATTGGATGCGGCGTAATGCCAATTCACTACTGAGTTCTATCTGCCACTCTTCTCCAAGACGAGGCCAGATTTGACTGAATAGAAAGACCGCATTATCAGCGGTATCCCGTACATGAGAAATATCAATGAATCCGCCCCTGCGGGTATATATCATCCCCACTTTTTCATTACTGATCCCGGTTAATGAAGCAACGGTACCGAAAAAACTGTTGTTATAATTATGTGCGCCAAGATTATCGACATCCAGCACATTACTTATTTGGTAAAAAGGCACTGGAAGGGTAAGTAATTCAGTTTTTAAATTATAGCCAAAAGCACAGCAAGCTCTTAATCCTTCGGGAGAGGGGATGGGAGCAAGAACCGGCCATGCACGGGTTGCTTCGGCGGTTGTTTCACTATTTAAGTCAGGTTGTACCGGTGCAATTGGAGAAAAAGTTCCTTGGCATCCTGCGACTAACGTTAAAGCAGCAATCCATAAACGCAATGTCAAAACGCCTCTCCCACCTGAAAATAGAATCCATTGCTTTTTTTACCGATACCAAAGTCCAGTCTGACATTCATTTTAGGTTTGAATTCAAAACGATAGCCTGCACCGATTGTGGGTAACCAGTTTTTTGAGCCAATATCTTCTGCGTAATGGCTTAGAGTGCCCGCCCCTGCCCATAGAACAAAACCATGTCGCCAGTCCAATTTGTGCCGATATTCCAGTTGGGTGCTGATAACATTTTTGTCCCGGTATCTACCTTCATAATATCCACGCATTCGATTACTATTACCTAGCATTGACAGCATATTCCAGGGCACTTGACCGTCAGTGAAACGACCATAGCTATCGAATGCCAGTACAGATTTTTCATCTAATTGATAATAGGTGCTGTATTGCATATCAACAGTGTTAAACCTACGGTCGCTGCCTAATGCCGGGGAAAAATGGGTATAGGTAATATCAAGAACTTGTCCTTGATGAGCGTTAGGCAGAAAATCTCGTGTGTCATAGCTGAAATAGGCACTGACACCAGAGCTCAATACGGATTGTCCATCGTTTTCTGCTGCAAATAACTTTTTGGCACCGTTATCGGGGTCTTTGGCGTGTAGCGATGAAAAATCCCAGCCAGCGCCTAGATAGAGAGAATCCGCAATCTGGTAGAGCATTCTGGGTTGTAGGCGCAGTTCTTGTGAGTGATATTTTTCTTTGCGATCATCTACCTTACCTGCTTGATATCCCTTTCCCCAGTAATAAGTGGGAACATTGTTCAAGGTACCGGAAAGAAAAAAACGCCATTGATCATCAGCAAAGAAACTGTAGTTATCAAATGTGAAACCAAAGGCACCCGTTGAAGAGGCAAATCCATTCAGGGAAAGGGAAGAGATTTGGCTGGTATGGTCATGATCATCTGGTCGATAAAGACCAACGACGGCAACACCGAGGCCAGCACCTAACTCTGGCGTATAAAAAGGGCCGGGTAAAACGCCCCAGTCAATCGCTTTACTGCTGTCATAGGTATTACTGCCACCTAATTTTTCCAGCCAGCCATCGATTTTTTCCCTGCTGAGTGGTGCTTCACCATATGAGAAATCAGAAATAAAAAGGCTGACTAGAGTCAGCCCATATAAAGTATGGCGGATGTTCATTAAAAGCGGAACTCACCTGAGATATAGAAGCTGTTACGTTTGTTAAAGCCAACTTCGGTCAGCATATTGAAATTGCGTGTGACTTCCAGTCTTGCGCCAACGGTATTATTCCAGCGAGATGCAACATGCTGTTTTACTTTGAATTTCATACTCTCATAATCGTCGAATGCACTTACCAGTTTGTCAAACATGGGGGGTAAATCCAGATTACTAATATTGCCTTTAAATTCCTGAGTAATTTTCTGGTACATACCACCGGTCCATACTTGCAATTTGGTATTTCCCTGTCCGGGGATGATTGGCTGGAATATAAACTCATAACCAATACGCGGTGTAACAACCAGAGCGCTAATTTTACCATCCAGAATATCCAGATTAGTGTAGGTATAGTTGGTATCAAGTGTACCGAAAAATTGGTCGTAACCCCCTGCCAGAGTAAAACCTCCACCGTAGGTTTTACCTTTAAAGTCCAATTCGAAAGGAATATCTTTCATACCAAGAATAGGGCCGCCACCAAATTTGATTCCCTCAATGTTGGTTTTCGATGTGCCTTTTGTCCAACCATAAACGCCATAAACATTCAGAAAAGGTAGAACCCAGGTATCTAGTTTGAGCATATGAGACTCATTCTTTTCTCGGGTTTTGCCTGTCTGGATGTCTAATGCATCTTCAAATTCTGGGGTATTCGGTATAATGATTTTGATATCATCTACAACGATATTCTGTCGCATATTCATATAACCGTAACTGGCACCAAAAGGTTCCGGTAGGTCATAACCTTTAGCTCTGGCTTCGTCACCCCAAATCGGGAGTATCCGTGATTCTTGCTTATTTGGTTTTCTGGATAAACTGCCATCAGTAGTGGCTTGACTTCCGCCGGACTGGCTGACAGAGAGAGAAAGAATTGGGCGGTCATCTGCATAGCTATAAGGGATGGCTAGACAGGATGAAATAACAGCTAATTTGCTAATATCAGAAAATTTCATAATAGGAAGCTCGGTTTTGCGAATAGGGAGATTAAGGTTGTCATTAGGGTTGTTGATATCTCACTGTAATATTTAAAGCGCAACAAACCCGGCAAATTAGCACAAGTTTTATGGATAAGAAATATCATAAGATGCTGAAAAGTATAATTTTGCTGTATGTTTAGTGAACTACTTTGTTTTTCTCAGGCAAAGATAGAAGGATCGTGGTTATTACGCCACCGATTAATCCCCAGAATGCTGCGCCTACGCCAAGTAATGTCACGCCGGAAGCGGTGATTAAAAATGTAATTACCGCAGCGTCCCGCTGTTTTTCATTCTGCAATGCCTGGAGCAGGCTGCCAGAAATTGTGCCAAGTAAAGCCAATCCAGCGATGGTATGAATAAGGGCAGTGGGCAGTGCGCTGAATAACATGCTGATTGAGCCACCGAACAGGCCTGCGATCAGGTAAAACACCCCCGCAACGGCAGCGGCCATATAACGGCGATTAGGGTCGGAGTGGATTTCCGGACTCATACAAATAGCGGCTGTAATAGCGGCAATACAGACGGAAAAGCCACCAAAAGGAGACAAGATCAGTGCGATAAGCGCCGTCCAGCTTATCAATGATGAAACCGAGACTTGATATCCTGCGGCTTTCAGTGTCGCGATGCCGGGCGCATTCTGAGAGGCCATCGTGACAATGAAAAATGGGACGCCTATGCTTAATAATGAAGAGAGTGTGAAACTAGGTGCAATAAATTCAGGGATAGCAAAGGCGACAGTTGATTGTTGTTCAAAATGAATATCTCCCTGTAAAGAGGCGATAATTAGCCCTGATAACAGTGTGAAAATAATGGTATAGCGGGATAAATATCTGCGTGCCAGCAGATAAGTCAGACACATTCCAGCAGTCAGTACAAAATTGACTGAAAACGAGGAAAAGGCGTCAAGGCCAAAACGTAACAGAATTCCAGCTAGCATTGCTGCGGAAAGTGCCTGTGGAATATAGTTCATCAATCGTGCAAACAGGCCGGTAATACCACATAACAAGATCAGGGCAGAAGCAAAGATAAATATACCAATGGCTTCATTGATTGATGTTCCTGGCATGGTTGTCGCCAGCAGCGCTGCGCCTGGCGTTGACCATGCGGTAAGGACCGGCGTGCGGTAATAAAGCGATAGCCCCAACGAGCTGATACCCATCCCAAGTCCCAGCATACTCAGCCAGCCACCGATCTGTATGGTTGTAGCTCCAGCAGCTTCTGCTGCTTGAAAGATAATTGCTGCCGAGCTGGTATACCCAACTAAAACAGCGACAAATCCGGCGATGATTGCCGGAAAAGAGAGGTCACGCAGGGAAATTGCATGGCGCATGTGGTCTCCATTTAAATTATTTTGGTTAAAAGAATCTGAATTTGTCTATAATTTAGCTAACTATCAGCGTAGAACAAATTTATCTATCGTGAACTTGTTAGTACAAACTTTGATTACGACGATATAACGGTGGAACCTGCTAGAATTTCAAGTAATTTAATACCACTGTAGAGACAAGTAAGCCATTGAATGAATTCCTTGTCGAAAGATTTGCAGCTAAAATAACTATTTTTATAATTATTATGGAGCCTGCCCAATGGAAAACTTTGTTCGTCCTGTTTTAACGTTACCGGATAGTGCGGAACGATTATTATTGCACTCTTGTTGTGCTCCTTGCTCCGGTGAAGTGATGGAAGCGTTGCATGCCTCTGGAATTGATTACACCGTCTTTTTCTATAATCCGAATATTCATCCCAAACGGGAATATTTAATTCGCAAAGAAGAGAACATTCGCTTTGCGGAGCAACACAATGTGCCATTTGTGGATGCGGATTATGACAGCGATAACTGGTTTGAACGTGCTAAAGGCATGGAATGGGAACCAGAAAGAGGTGTTCGCTGCACCATGTGCTTTGATATGCGTTTTGAGCGTACTGCTTTGTATGCTTATGAAAATAATTTCAGCGTTATTTCAAGCTCGTTGGGCATTTCCCGCTGGAAAAACATGCAGCAGATAAATGATTGTGGAAAACGAGCGGCAAATCAGTATCCGGGGATTCAATACTGGGATTACAACTGGCGTAAGCAAGGTGGTTCAGCCCGGATGATTGAAATTAGTAAACGGGAAAGATTTTATCAGCAGGAATATTGTGGTTGTATCTATTCATTGCGTGATACGAATAAACATCGTAAGTCTCAGGCGCGGGATATTATCAGGATTGGTGTTAAATATTATGGTGATGAAGATACCGAAGGGACTTGCTAAGCTTTTCACTTTAATATGTTGAGGGGGGGATTTCCCCCCTGAATTTACAGTTATGGCGTTGTCAAACTTGCGTCATAACTATTGCTGCGTGTAGTGGCTTCATGCTGGAAAACTCAGTGAGCTTTCTTTGCTTCTTTGCTTGCTGCCTTCTGGTGTGAGTGCTGTTTAGCTGTAGTTTTACCAGATTTCTTCTCTGCTTTGGTATTTGCCGTATGGGAAGAAGTCACTTTGGTATCCGAAGATTGAGTTACGGATGTGCTGGGTGCAGCCAATACTGCGCCAGAGAATAACAGTGATAATACAGTTATAGATAAGCCTAAACGTGTCATGATAATTTTCCTGTGTTTTAACTTTGTTTCACTTGCTGGAATACATTTTGAGCTACTTGCTATTCCAGATCTGTTTTAACGCACAGTGAGTATACGGGCTTGATCATTAATTCAGCAAATTTAAGATAATACCTTTTTATAGGTTTTTATAATTCGTTGAAGAATCGTTGAAGTTTCTTGGCATCATTTGCCTGATAACAGAGAACATTTATTTAGTAGCAATGGGTTTTCTACTTACATGTATCATTCCAAGGTTTGCGTGTTGCTAGTGTTCACTGTTCATTTATCAGAACGGTTTGTACAAGCTATATTTAATTATCATTGCGAGTTTGCTTGCACACTATTTATAAACTATAGGAGATAATAATGTTTTAATGAAAATTAAATAAACGTAATCTATTTATATTTTTGGTGAAATACGTTATTTGTTTAATGCCAAGTTTATTCATTATACCTAATAGATTTCGAGTTGCATCGCGACGGCAAGGGAGCGAATCCCCGGGAGCATAGATAACTATGTGACCGGGGTGAGAGAGTGCAGCCAACAAAGAGGCAGCTTGAAAGATAACGGGTATAAAATAATATTTTATAAGGATTAGGGTATATATTAGATGGGAATTGTAAGCTATGTTTAATAGTGATCGGTATTCAATTTCAGAACGAAATAGTTATTTCTAAAGCGTTATGCCTGTAGTAATTAATTAACATAAATATAATCTGATGGAATTATCATATAATAATATTTTTTTATTTAGATAGATTAGAGAGAAATATTATTACAACTAATTTCCAGGTCTTTTGTGGACAACGGAGAAAACTACACTATTATGGAATTGGTGCATTGAAATAATTAATGCCGATATATACCTAATAGATTTCGAGTTGCATCGCGACGGCAAGGGAGCGAATCCCCGGGAGCATAGATAACTATGTGACCGGGGTGAGTGAGTGCAGCCAACAAAGAGGCAGCTTGAAAGATAACGGGTATAACAGTTTAGTAACTACATCACAGTCCATAATAACAGACTGAACATATTAAGGCTCTATTAGGGAAAAACTTATACCGTTCATGATGAAAAGGCAATGAGGTGTCATGATAACTCATTGGCTGTAATCGGAAAAGTAATGTTAACCAAGTGGAGATAGATATATGTCTAAATACCAGTTAAACCGATATTTATTAGCAATTTCTGTATTATATTCTTTCACATCAGGAAATGTTATCGCCGCCAATCCTAAAATATCTGCATATTATCTGAGTGGGCCTGCTGCGCAGGTTGATACTCAGGAATATTATGCCAGCCTTGATAACTTTAAAAAATTGAGTAGAGATATTGCTAAGAACAAGAGTAACTTTAATACGTTGGTATTGTCTTTTGTCCAGCCTGCTTTTGTTAACTATGAAAAAAACAGCCTGAAATGTTCAGGGTTGTTTGGTTATACCTGTACTTCTGGTCAAATCATTAGCACCAGAGAAGCTAAAAATGCCAGGGCTGATTTTGTGGCATTAAAAGGTGTTATTGCTGATTTAAAATCTCATGGAGTGGGTACTTATATTGCTGTAGGTGGATGGAACTTTAGTTGTTATCCGAAAATTTATGATATCACTGCCAGCAAAAAAGATGCTTGTGGTAATGAACCCGGTGCAGTTTATGATATTTTCCCCAATCCACTGACCAAAATTCCTCGATTTGACAGTACTATTACAGGTAAAGCAGCAGATAAGGCATATAGAAATATTGTTAATTTGGCGGCCAATTTAGGTGTGGCAGGGATTGATGTGGATTATGAAGAGTTTTGGCACGCTGATATTAATGCAAAAAGCTGGAAATTAACGCCTGACTCGATCAAGGTTCCCTCTAATAACAGTGAAACGCTTATTACATCAACTTTAATCGCAAAGGGATTAGGCGGTTATGTTTATGATGCATCAATGAAGATTGTTCCTGGCGCAGAAAAAATTCCCCGTGCGATGCCTGCAACCGTGGATAAATTCGCTGCTATTTTAAAGTCTTTTTACACCTCAATTAATGCAGTTAAGCCATCGCTTAAGCTAAGTACGGCTGGTCCTGCAACGGGAGGTATCCCGAATATGTCCGCTAATTGGGGAACCAATGCGAGGAATAGTGATATTTATGGTGGTGCCTGGTGGGGAGGAAATCTCTATGGTTTGATTTATAATACTGCGCTGAGTTATCCCAATTTGATCAACCGCCTCAGTTATATTGGTGTGATGACCTATGATTTAAGTGAAAAAGATTGTGGATTTATTGGGGGAGGTGAAACATATATTCCTTGTGACCTGCCTGGACAAGTTAAGTATTATTATGGTCAATATATTAACTGGCTTAAATCAGGCAATGAAGTTGTTACCTTCCATGTCAAACTGAAAGGGGCACGTAATTACGCTCAGGCATCAGTTCAACCTCAAAAATTATTGGTTTTGCCGCCTATTACAGTTGGATTTGAAGTTGGTAAACCCGCAACCGGTAATTTACCGCTTACGAAGAGCGCTCTCAACAGTATATTAGATGGTACGATTAAATATGGTAAAACGGGCCTCATTATGTGGGATCTATTTAAGAATGAACGTTATGACGGTAATAACTGGAAAGATGAATGGGCAACTCCTAATGATCTTTTGTCTACGGCTTGCAAAAAAATAGGGCTGACAGGAGAACATTATAATTGCGATAGCTCTGTCCCGACACCTGATCCTGTTCCGGCTGTTATCAAGAAAGAATATTGATGTTGATATTCCATCTTTAATTCTGCGGACATGCGGGTTTCCTTTAAAGGCGACCCGCATTATTAAAGAACGGTGGGACTTACCGGAAATGCTGAATCTTCATCATTGATAGATATTGCCCCGCGGTGTACTGCGGGGTAACAGATGAAAATAGGTAAAACTATGGTGTTCTTGATGCTGTATCGTTTTCATCCTCACTGACGATAAACCACGGAGTGTACTGTTTTTCTCGCAAATATTTCTTAGCGGTGATGACCTTGTATTCCCGTCCCAATGGATCATAAAGATGGGTATCGGCAAACAGATCATCTCGTGCGCTGTCATCACTAACGTAGCGCCAGTCATTCAGAAAATAGGGTTGATAAGCACGTACAGGTTGGCCTTTGTCGTCATACTCTGTGCGGCCGGAAACAGCCCATCGGGTGTTTGTAGCGGCACTGACCAGAACGCCATTTGCATCCACAACCAGCCCACCGTCCTCTTTACGTTGCCAGGCATCACCGGGCTCATGACGGGCTGAACTCTGGAGTAACCGGCCAAAACCGTCACTAAAACTCACCATCTGTTGGTGTTGCTGTTGCGGATCGTTATCGTAGCGGTCAGTGGTGATCCCCAGTACATGTGGTGGTAAACGGGGAATACTTGCCAATAGCGAGATGAGTTGAATCGCTAGGTTCTGATGGCCTATTCCCCGTTTCCCGCCTAGCGCGCACACTTTCCCATCTTCGGTAACCATATGAGCGGCACGCAGTTGCGCCCATAGCGCTTCTGCTTCTACTTGTGATTGAGAAAGCTGAGACAGCGATAACGACGGCATCCAGCTATCAACGGCATAGACTAAACATTGGGCAACTGGGAGGGTGCCGGTTAACGCTAGCGCTTTGTCTACGGAGTCTGGTGGTGTAAAGGGCTGGTTGGAATAGCCTGTGGCTTGTCCTGCCTCCGTACCCCAGAACCGGCTGGTGGTTACGCGACCTAGTGCATCCAGTGTCACAATATGTTGATTATCATTAATATCGGTCAGTTGTACCGGTGTAAGGAAACGATAATCGTAACGGGCTTGCGTCGTTAATCCAGCGGCATCCTGAGTCTGTATTATTACACAATGATGGGTATCCCAGGTCAGTGTGGTTTTCCCTGTCAGCAACGAGTTACGCTGGGCCTGAGGCCGCCAAAACTGTGTGGCATCACCGTAATCGGTATAGCCTTGCCGTGCCACCCATACCGGGCTTTCTGATCCGGTATTAAACAACCGCGCGACTTGCTGATAACCGGCCTGTATCAGTGTGGTATTCAATGTCTGCTCTTCAATCACGCCCTCATACGCTTGTAATGAGGTATCGTCCATCATGGCGGTTTCTTGGAACGCCACCAGCGCCTGTAATGTAGGTTTTTCCAATGGAACTTCTGATTGACCGGCGGTATAAAACGTCTGTTGTTGCCCCAGATAAATGGCCGCTTTTTCATCTGCTAGCAGGCCATCTGCTTTTAGCAAGATTTCAAGAGAAATCCCTTCGGCCGGAATTTTGGTCCGGTCATAAGTATAAACATCCCGGCGTTGTGCATTCGGTAAGCCTAATCGCCAGTTTTCCCCGTCAGTCAGGTGATGCCAGCTATTTTTTTGCCTCACCAGACGTAATAGTTGTTGCTGGTCATCATAGCTACTGTCGAACAGTGTTTCCGGTAGGGTTGGCGGATAGGGATTTACTGCCGGTTTTTCGCGGCGCGGCCAGGCAATATCGACACTTTGCAGTGATTGACCAAAGATATCGTGTTGCAACCAGATACTCTGGCTGAACTGAGGATCACTGATGATGCGTTCATAGTGGTAACTGCGATTTTCAATGGCGGTAACCCAGGCAGATAATTCGGTTTCTTTATCTACGAGAATAGAGCGGACCTGATAGCGTGACTCACTGACGGTATAAGGCACCGTTTGCTTATCCGTTCCATCCAGACCGTAGAGCTCGGTACGTAGCAGTTGGCCTTTAAGTGCCCGCGTTAGCCAGTCACGTTGTGTCTCATTAGGGGTGAATGCTTGGTCTGTCTGGTTGGCGTTATCCCAGACGGTATAACGGGTTTCAAATCCGCTATAAGCCTGAGTATCTGCCTGCCAATATTCCGTGGCTAATTGGTTGTCTACTTCATCTATCCCGGTGGCAAACCAGCTAATGTTCAATGACGGTGCAGCTTGTTCGGGGGCGGTGCCGTGAGAAAATGTTGTGGTATCTGTCTGTTTGATACAACCAAATCCCCTGAATTCCCGCTCTTTACCATCCCAGACACCGTGGCTGTAGCTGACTTCACTGGTGAGCCGGTTACCGCTGATTTCATCCTGAATTTCGGTATACCACAGCAGATGCATTGGAAATGGCAGGTAACAAGCCGGGGATTTGCCTGCTTTGGTGAGTTGTAATTTCTCATCCAACCAGAATTGCGCGGAGCTACGATAATGTAGAGTGTGATGTGCACCCCGGTTATTGTTCATCACATTTAGCAACCAGGGTTTGGTTAGCGACAAATCACAACGCCAGTGATGTGGCGCCATATGTGGCACTGTCAGGATCAGACTGGCTATCCCTAGTCCTTGAATATCGGCGACTTGGAGTTGGCAAGTGTTGTCAAATTGTACGCCTTCTGGCAAAGCTAACGTCAGCGGGGCATCAAACTGATTACCACTTTGGTTGAGATAAATGAGCAAAGAGCCGGATTGCGCATAGATAAGGTCAGTGGTGCCGGAGCCGTCGATATCCGCCAAAAACAGCCGTTCGGGATTGAAGCTAGTTTCAGGTTGGCTAAATCCTGGCAGGGTCAGTGGTTGACCGAAACGGCCATGTCCCAGATTAGGCCAACAGGTGACACGATTAGCGCTGATTTCTACCAGATGTTGTTGACCGGAACCGAGCATATCACTGAAAGCCACCAGTTTGCGGGCATCGGTTCCAGTAATGGGTAGCGTGATACCTGTGGATTGGGGGACATCTTGTCCTTTACGCCAGCCGTTTCGCTGGTTGGCGTACAGACGCACGCTTTTCGGCCCGATTAACACTAAATCGGATAAGCCTGCCCCGGTAAGGTCAGCGAACTGGACGCTTGGATGAAAATATTCCACGGGCAAGGCATTGATTGGCGTAAAGTGTGTCCATTTTCCATCGGGTTGCTGGCTATGGTATCCACGAATACCAGAGGCGGTGACGACCCAATCCAGTTGGCCGTCTCCGTTGATATCCATCAATGAGGCATTATCCTGCAAACTGGGTAGGGTAGGTAGTGGGGCGATTTTGTCGTAAGTGACGGCATTACTGTCTCCGCCTTCCTGACGTTGCGGCGCTTTATACCACCAGGCGCCGCGCTCTTGGTACAACATACCCGGCAACCCTTCTCCCCGCAGATCAACTAATTGATAACGTTGCTGCGAGTTAAAATTATCTAGTGCATCAAAACGTTGCCATGTTGGCGTCTTCTCTAGGTCGAACCGCTGCCAGGCTAACTCTAATGGTGGCAGAGTGATTGGGCTGCCGTCCGGTTCGTGACTCAATTGGCGGGCGGCAATCAATGTGGTAACGCTAGCATTTCTATCGTAATCCAGTATTAAGCGTCCAACCAGTTCCGGGGCATCATTGGTACCGGCTTCTCCGGTCATTAGCGCGGTACGGTGAAACATCAGTACTTGTTGACATAAGCGGCGAGTACGTACTTCAAAACCGTATTCATAGCGGGAGAAGAGATCCGAGCGTACCGACCATTGTGCTGTACCTGTATCCCATGCCGGTACGGTATGAAGTGAAGTATCGCGTTCACCGTGGTCAAAGAGCAGATGAAATAGCCACTCTTCCGGTGCGGGAGGGGTGTTATCCAGTACGAACAGGCTGGCTTGTGGTTTGATGTTACCGTAGTTCACCTGAACCAGATAGCGCTGTGCGGTGACATTGGGATGACTGGTTTTTTCATTGTCGTCACAATGGGCTTCATCTTCGGCTCGGTATTGATAGCTGACATGCTCACCGGTCGGCGTCACGGTTTCTTCCAGCAACCACTGGGCGATTTGTTGGTCGTTTTGCGGATTTGCCAGACAAGCCTGTGCGGTTTTCCCTAAGATGTGCAGTTGGCCGTTCGATGACCATATCAACCAGAAAGCGCGCCCCTCTTGACCGGAGGTAGGTTGCCAGTATTCGATTCTGCTGAAATCTTGGATCTGGCGGGCTTGATAGCGGGTCACGGTATAGGAGATTGGCAGGGTCATGCCTTGCAGCGTCTTAACGTCTTGACGGATATCTGGTTGCCCTTGGTCATTCAGGGCGATATTCATGACCTCGCCTTGTGGGGATAAGAACGTGTCGTCATTACCGTATTGTGGAATGCCATGTTGGGTGCGTCGGCTAATCGTCATGACGCCACATTGCCAGCCGATACCGAAAGGCCCGTTACCTGCACTGTTGCTGTAAATCAGCGATAATCCAGGCGCAGTCCCTCTGCCGGTCGAAAGGGGCAACGGCAGAGATAGCGTGGCCATTCCATCAGGGCCGGCAGCACTTAGCGCTTCTCCCATGCCATTGATAGCACCGCCCCCTTTGGGAAGTGACAGCGTTGTAATCGATACTTCTGGTGAATCCTGCATAAAGTACTCCTTACAACAGGCCCCTAACAGGGAGG
Source organism: Photorhabdus antumapuensis (assembly GCF_020387775.1). Taxonomy (NCBI): domain Bacteria; kingdom Pseudomonadati; phylum Pseudomonadota; class Gammaproteobacteria; order Enterobacterales; family Morganellaceae; genus Photorhabdus; species Photorhabdus antumapuensis. The sequence goes on along the minus strand of NZ_JAHZMK010000042.1, from coordinate 15,537 downwards.
GACCTGTGATCGACAAAGAAAAAAAATTTATGCGTCTCGAATGATGTAATTCAGATGCACAATGATGTCACTCAAATTAGCAACCAACTCGTGTTGTGATCCCTCTTTACCGGCATGGAAAATATTGAGCTCCAGTGTACCGGTTGTTGCATTTCGACCTTCAAAAGGCAGAAAACGGCTGTCGTTAAAGTCGGTAACAAACCGGCCTCCGTCATTTACACCGTGTGATAAGGTAGCGATTTCCGCACCCATGACTAGCGTGGCTTCAAGATCTTGATATGGCCCTAGAAGTGTTGGTAGGGTGACGGCGATACGTTTAATGCGGCGTTTCTTCTCGTTACCCAGATTATAAGAGTTATCCAAACCTAGCTGACTCAAATCCAGAGTTGCTTGGAAAGTATCCTGTGCCAGAGCCAGAGTGACGCCACCGGATGGGGATACCGTTTCTCCGTTAAGCACCTTATTGATATTTTTGCTCAGCGTCCCTGTACCAAACAGGGTATCCAGTGACACGGTGCGGATGGCTTCCAGCCCAATGCCACCACGAGCAAGCCAGATGGCATCCAGTTTCTGTAGCTCTGAACTTAAACCTTCTCCTGCTAACAGCCCTTGCCACAGATCATTCCACACCGGAACCTGGAATAGGCTGTCACTGTCTTTCTCGCCTAATTCCTGAACTAATGCGGCTTTTGCCTGGAGACATATTGGCAAAGTGGAATCATACATCTGGTAATAGAGCGCGGAGAGACGACCGGCCATCCAGTTATATAACGCCTGTCCGGTGAAGCGAGTGGTTTGCAGGTCATAAATTGCTTGGGCATTTGCCTGCTCAGTTTCAGAGAGCGTGATCTGTTTTTGTGCCATCGTAATCTGCTCTTGCAGGCTTTGTATCTGGGCATCCAGTTGGGTTATTTCGTTATCAGCAATATCCCGTTGTAGCGTCCATTCCTCCTGACGACGCTGATAACCCGCTGTCACTTCTGAAATGCCCGCACTTTGATCTTGAATACCTGCACCCACTTGGGTTGCTTGCCCGGAGCCAATTAATGGTGCTCCCCATTCAGATCCACCGTTAGCTAGCCCAAAGACGTTAGGTACCGCGTTGGCAATGCCGCCGGCAATCAGTAATCCTGTCGCAACGCCATTGGTGATCATTGCGGTGCTGCGCAGCGTCAGACCGGCGATTTCTGCCGCTGACAGACCACCGTTAATCAGGTCGCTGTAATGTTTTTGCCGCAATGTCGCACCGTCACGGCTGGCCTGTAATGCTGTCAGGCTGTGTTGTAATCCTTTTAGATTATTTTGTTGTATATCGTGCTGTTGTTTCAGGATGGCTTGCTGTTGAGTCTGCAACAGTAGCGTCATTTTTTCATTATCCTGACGCTCTAATGTCGTTTGTAAGCTGTTGCCGAACTGAGTCAACAAACTGACGGCAGTGCGGGCGCGTTCTACCAATAGTGGATAGCGCCAGCCTTGAACACTCCCTTGACCGCCTGCTGCACTGCTGCCTGTGCCATCTCCCCCGGCTTGTTGACGTTGCAGGGTTTTCGGATCTACCGGAGTGGCATACAGGGGCAGATTTAGTGGTTGACCATCCAAGCTTAGATTGTGGCGCAGGTTGTACAAGCGTACTTCAAGCTTATCCCAGTAACCGAGCAGCACATCGTTGTACGGTGGCAGGAAATTGCCGTCACCAATATCGGCGGTATCACCTGCACTTAGCCAGGCGGCAAACGTCATCACTTCTGGTGAATTGAGCAGTGTTGGTGTGGCGATTTTGCCTGCTTCTACACTCAGCGTCGGATTTGGCCAGGTATTGGTGGTATGGATATCAGGACGTGGCCCTAGTAACTGTTGTGCCTGAATGTAGTACATTTTGGCTTCGACTAAAGTATCACGCTCAAGTTGACGGTAAGCGCTATCGCCGCGGGCAATCAATAGATCAAGGGTATGCAGGAATATCGCTAGCTTGTAATGCATTGGGTCTGCCATTGCGATCACATCTGGATCAGTGGTGGCAGGCTGTGTGGTATTCCATGCGGTATCCAGTTCCAATGGCATCACATTCCAATAACGTGGTTTACTGCCATCCATAATGAGCTCGCCATTAGCATCACGGTAACCGGCGCTGCGGAAAATATATTTAAACCAAGTGTCCGCGTCTTCGTAACGCTGCTCGGTTTGCATACGGACCGCAATTAAGAAAGGAATATGGAAGAAAATTTCCCATAGATAAATACCATAGGGGCCACTGAAATTATCGACCGGATTAGATCCGCCAAATTGTTTCTGAACGTCGTAATTAAGTAGTGCATCAAGGCTAATATCTAATAGCGCGTTGAGATCTACATAGTTCGGGAGGTGTAAATCAATGGCAGAACCAGAAGGTGGTGTAAATTGCTTACCATCTGATGAGAATGTGCCGTAGGAGGTAAATATATATGCCGTAAGATTAAAACTACAATAACTGCTATTGTTATAGCTTTTGCCATGACACATGCGTAACTTAATATCTAAATAATCTTTTGAGGGTAAATCTGCGCTTCCTGTATTAGTCAGACTCTTAATTACCGCCTGTGATGAGTCATAACATAATGTTACTCCGGTTTCTGGGGTAGCTCCACCCGTATTTTGTAAAGTAAGAACTTTTCCATCTTCTGAAATATTCATCTGGGCATCAGAACCATATTGTGAGCTTACTTCAGTTGGGCTTGATGAACCGGTTGCTCCCTGTCTAGTGTAATTGGTAAAAATAAGCTGAGTGCTTTTTTCCTTTTTCTTTGAAGTCCAGTTATAGTCACTGTTCATAACCCAGACATTCTCAGTTTTAGATAAGTGATCACTTTCGTTAGTAATATTAAACCAGCGGATATGCAGCTTATTATTTTCCCAAAAGGATTCTACCGTATCTAAATAGGGCTCACTAATCCCGGCATTAATTGCTCGCCACTCTGACCACTGATCTGGTTTCAGCTTGCCGCCATCAGTTATTAGGGTTAATTTCCGCCAATAAAATGCATAAGGCGCATTTTGTGTACGGCCAATAAAAAAGATCGTTTTCTCATCCTGACCTTTCGTTGCATTGATATAGTCAAGGGTAACCAACGTGTCATAACTAATGAGATAATCACGCAGTTTAGATTCGACTAATTCACTTTTTAATTTCCCTTGAGAAATACCCTGTTCAAATGCGGTAAATATTTCGGTCTTATTCAATCGCAATGTTGGATCAATATAATCCCCGGCATAGAATTTCAACCGCTCCTTGCCAGCCCAAGTACTATAACGGTGGTTAAAACTATCCCAGTTATATAAAAACTGCTCATCGGCAAAATAGGATTTTGCTGAATCTGCCAGTGTACCGTCATAGCCCTCTATTGCACGATGGATAAACAGTTGCAGACTGCCAATAGCTTCGGACAACGGTGAAGTGGTAACAAGATCACTAATTTTGGTATCCAGCAACAGATATTCATACAGATCATCGGCGGTCTGGATACTCTCTTTTAAATCTGCCGGCACCTGGGTAGCAATATAATGGGCAACCAATGCATCACGACGCGCTTCTTTCAATGTTTGTGTAAATAAAGATTCAGACATAATCAATTCCTTCTTATCCGGTTACTGACGATTGCTGATTGCGGCACTTAAGTTTTGGGCTACCGATGCCAGTAAGGCGTTATTCTCGGCGGTAGGATCTGCTTGCATCATGGTCAACAGATTGCCCAGCGTGGTACTGCCTACATTTAAGCTTTGTCCGACGCGTAACCAGGTCAGAAGCTGCCAGAGTGATGTAAAACTTTTCGGCCAGTTATTTTCCCCTAATAGCAAAGTATTGACTTGCGCTACCGTACCTTTATCCATTTCATGCAATGTGGCGATAAGTGAAGCTGCATTTTCAGCCGTCATATCTTTAGCATTTAATTGATCGAAACAGCGCATCGCTTCATCACGGGAAACGGTGACCTGAGTTTGCCACTGTTTAAAACGTGATAGCGTGAGTAATAGCATCAAATCAGGCACAGGGGCGCTAGTGATGTTGTTTATCAGATAGTTAGGATGTGTTGTTAGCAGTTGCAGATCTTGTTCGGTCAGGCTCAGCCATTTCACAATGAGAACAAGTTGGCTTAATCGCTGAGTCGCAATCACCAGCGTCGTATCGGCTTGTAAGTCATCCAGCGTGGCATCGTTACGACTAAACAGGGTTTGAATGGCGTTCCAGTAATTAACCAGTGTAAAAGGATCGCCACTACCGGCTGTGATTTTCTCCAGCCATAAGGTGATGATGCCCATCACATTGCTCTTAATGCCGAAACCGGCACTTAGGGCACGCAGCACTTTCTGCTGTAACGCTGGGTCCATCGTTGCTTTAGTGGCAGCTTGACTATTCACGCTGTCACAAACGTTTTCCAAGAAATTGAACATCTCAGCAGTGGCGGTGCCGCTCCACTGGGTACTCACCATCCCTTGCAAATAAGCCAGACTTAAGTTTACAGATGACATCCAATCCAGCACCTGCTCGGTACGGCGTAAAATCACCAGCGGTTGCAGGGATTTTGCCTGACCTAACTGTTGCAACAAGATATCTTTTCCGCCTTCCATCAGGCGCCATAAAATTTCGGCTTGGGCAAATGTCAGCCCAAACAAACGGGGAATGGCGCCGAAGCGATACAACTGACTGGCGGTATATTCATCCAGAGTAAAATTGCCTGCATTACCGAAACAATAGCAACCAATACGGAAAAATTCATTGCTGGTTACTCCCAATGCTTTGCAGCATATTGTGGATAGTTCATCCTGCTCATTTTCTGCATATTTCACCGCTGTACCTAACGCAATGACATGATTACCGTCGGCAGAGCGGAAAGCAGTTTCATAGAAACTCGGTGTCTGGTCTGGCGTGTAGGGGTTTACTGCACTAATGAACGTCACAAAGGTATTGGCATCAAGCCCATAGCGCTGTTTCAGGCTGACATACTCTGCCAGTGCTTCAAGGACTGGCTTATCCAGCACAATTTTGTCGTGGTGGTCCGGCACACTACGGCTGGCATTGGCAATCAGCCAGTCCAATTCTTCAAATGATAGCCCGGTCTGGGATGATAAACGCACCAGCTTTTCAGCGCGACCGGCTAAGGCGACTACCGTATCGTCAGTGAAATTCAAGCTTTTGCCATCGGTTTGTATCCACAGATATTGACCATCAGCCGCGGCTGTTAGTGTGCTGTTCAGATAAGCGGCCCCGTAGACATTGACACGGGTAGCGGCGGTTTCCCCAAAACGAACATAGCGGCTGGCGGCTTTCGCATCAACGCTGCTTTGACTATAAGATTGCTGAGCGGTCAGATCCATTAATTGATTGAAATTTATCCGGGTTTTCTCACAGAAGGTTTCGATAGAATTCAGTGCTGTAGTTAACGCGGAGGCCGAAGATGCCGTTTCCTGTAAGCTACTGCCGCCAAGGCCATAATGGTGGGTAATATCATCTTCTGTCGGTGCCGGATTGGTCATCAACTGATAACTTACCGGCGTCAGTGACAAGGTTTCGCGGGCTGGTGGCGATGGAATATCGTTAATAGCGGGAGGAATAACATCATCTGGGTTTGTCGGGGTACCTGAACTATCGCTGCAAAAGGTTAATAACAGCCCATTGTCTTTTGTCCCATTGATCACCAGCGCATTTTTCCAGTTTGACTGACCGGAACTATCTACCGCGATATAACCCTGCTCGGTTTTCAGGTAATACTTATCCTCGCTGCGTTCCAGTGTGACTGGCAGATGAAAGCTTGGTAAAGGCTGAGTACTGCCTGATTTATTGGCTACTTGGGCGAAAATACCGTTTTGATCCGGGTTGGTTGGGCTGTTACCTCTTAAGAAACAGCCGGTTAGAACATTACCGTCTCCCATCTTTGTACCATCGGGAGCCCTCAGGTAGTAACACTGTTTTGCCATTGACCAGGTGAGTTGTAATGGTGCGACGATGGCGGCAGCGGCTTGATCTGGATTACCTGCAATCAATTGTGCGCCGACAATGCCACTCCCGCTGGTGTACTGTGACAGGTAAACCATTGGTTGCCCGCTGAATCCTACCGCTTTGAAATAAAACGTATTACCGGCAAAAAATGTGTCTTGATTATCATCTTGGGCAGTGAAAAGTTTAAGTGTATTAGTCTTATCAGCTTGCTCTGAAACCGCTTGTGCCGTGGTATCGGTCAAAGTATTCCACACACCGTTCAGAGTTCTGGCTTGTGCCGATAAAGCGGAATCGATTTGCGACAGGTGATCGTCATAAGGCAGCGTCATTGGGAAGAATGCGCTGGACAGCTCAGCAATATCTTTACTGCCTTTTTGTAGCACATCCAACAAGATATCAAGGGAAGTGACCTCTTTATTCATGGTCGTTTCACTTAATATCAAGTCTTTCAGATCAGCTCGGCGATTATCAATATGCAAACTGGAATCTGATTTATGCAGATCTTTAGCAACCCTGTAGAGTGCGGAAGCATAACGGCCCGGTGAGAATAGGGATTGAATAGAGGCAGCGTCGGCATATTGACTGGCGCGATTCATTAAATCGCTGAAATCCCCGTCACCGCCAATATTTTCTACCAAAGCATCTTTAAGCACAGATACGTTGGATTGTGCGTTAAGTTTAGCCAGTCCATTAATGACCGGTTCCTGACGTAATTGCCAGGCTCGATAGAGGGATTTCAGATTTTCTGCCCGTTGCCGAGCCTGACGATAGACGGTACTCGCTTCTTTGGCGGGCAGGGTAGGAACGGACTGCACGAAAGCAGCCCGGCTGATTGACGCGATATCAAAAACGTTTTGATAACCAGCGTCAAGCAGGGGCTGTTCGGATGTACCTGATAAAAATGATATTTTATTTTGCATAACAGCCACCATCACATGGTTTAGAATTAGAACGTCTTGGAAGGTTAGTTTCGAAAATCGAGCTAGCTTTCTTGGTGTGATAATTCATAAATATTCCTTTTTATTTCCGTTTGTTTATTTCTGGTTCAATTAAGGTAATAAAGAGATAAACAAAACGACCAGTATGAGAAATTTCATCCAAGGTGCTGATAGCAAAAGTGTTACAAAAATGAAAATTAATTTATGATGATAGGCTAGTTCATCATCTATCTTAGGTATTTAGAATCATTTTCACTATTTGGTAAGAGTTGTTAACTGATGGAGGCGTGACTTTATAGCGTGGAAGCTTATTATGTTAAGCTTAATTTTTATTAATGTAGGAATAAAAAATTAATTTAATCATGGTGGTAAGGAAACCATGCAACGGTTTTAGCCTGAAAATAATCAGGCTGACATTTATCGGGGCATTTCTGGTCTTTGATCAGCTAATTTGTCGATCATTTTTGATTGTTGGGTAAATAGATTCCTGCCGAATATGTTGGCTGGCTAAAACGCACAAAAACCTATTTTGTTTGCTCTTGCCAGCTTCGTTTGAGCGATAAAGTGAGTTGTTATTACTGCATCTTACGCCACAATGGAATGATATTGGTCAACACATCAGGGGGAGGGCAAGGATCATTCACCTTTACCATTTTCCATAAACCGGTCTGGCTTTTACGGGCGGCATTATTGGACATGAAGACTTGATATAACGAGCCTGTATCGCCAGCATGATTATGGGTATCAAGAAAACCTTTATTTCCCCATCGATTATAGAGGGAGATACTATCGTCTTCTCTGATATTTTCATTTGGTGGTGTGGTTTCACAATGAATAACCCATTCTAATGTCGCTCTTTTGCGGATATCTGAGGTGTAGACTTGATGTATTTCGGTTAATTGTTCATTTTGATTCACCACATCATAATATCGTAAATAACCACCATCGCAGTAATACAGGTTGTGAAGTAAAATAATATCATTATTGATTATTTCACTGCCGACAGGTTTTCCTGTTGCTGACTCAATTCTCCAGGCGCCGCCATAAATAGCTAAAGAAGCATCTACGGTTACCACGCCATATTTTGTTCCGGGTTTATTACCGTTGCCAAATACACTGAGATACCCGCCGCTCCAGTTCTTGTAGCTGTTTAATATTGTCACGGTATCGCCATATTTAAGTACACTATCCATCGTTTCCTCGGAAAATAGGTTATTGCCATTCAAACAACTGATACTTACCCTGAAATGACTTTCCATCCGATTAGGTTATTAGTGCATAACTTCTGGCGTTATTTCAGGGGGCGAACAGGTTATCTCGCCTTTTGTCTGATCCCTTGTGGACTTAAAATAGGGTTGAATTCCTGCACTGTTGAATATTCATAGCAATGGGAGATAGGAAAAGAAAAGATCAAAAAATTAATTTTTATCGGATAGGGGACTATTTGAAGGATGACCGACTTTGGCCTGTTATCAGGTTACTTGAAGGAGTAAATGATGTTTTTTTGTTTGTAACCGTGTTCATATCAGTAAAAGCGGCATAATACCGCTTTAATTTATTGATAAATGTCATCTCTACTGGCGTTATCAGAGTGGTATATTTTTGCTTTTTGATTCAGGAGTGTGACCAAATTAACACGACTACGCTGTCATTGTAATTATTATTGCTGCCATTGCTGGCACCGATAATGGCGGTTCCCGGTTTTTCGTCAAGGGTGTTATAGGCGTAACGGAGTTTGCAGGGTTTGCCGTCGCCTATCATTTCAATGCAGACTTTTCCTGTGCTTGATGAGTAACTTTTAAAGCCCAACACACTACTGACACTTTGGTTGATTAATGTATCGACTAATTGATCGTCAATATACACTTTTATTGTCTGCTGATGAGCTGTATTACCATAGGCTGACAGGCTAAGCTTTATATTGTGAGGTAACTGAAAACAGTGTTTACCGGTGTTAGTGCTGCCACATATTCCGCCACAGCTTCTATACTCACTACCTAACGAATCGATATCAACCGATACGGCGGCTTGAATTTTTTTAAAGGTGACTCCGTTCCAGTAAGCTTGAATAAAGGAGGGGTCACTATCAATAACCTGAGATTTTGTATTGTATTGGATGTAATAACTATCTTTGAAAAAGTAAATAATAGAGCCGGCGGTATTCTTCCATAAAATAACAGCATCGAGATCTTCACTAAATCCTGCATATTTCCCGGTAGTGCCCCATCGGTCTGAAATGGTTTTCTTATTAATCGTGTGTAAACTGACGGTGTAATCGATGCAATCTCTGCCTTTAAAGAAACAGACAACATCTTGTTTTGTATCCACCCATTCTGTAGCTGCGTCTATACCATTTTCAAATCCAGTATCTTTCAACCCCGGCCATCCTTCAATAATGGGTTTTGGCCCATCAATCACCAGAGCTTTGGCTATATCGAATTTAAGGTATTGAGAGCCTTTAAAAAAATATAATGAGCCATTTAAATTAATCACATCGTCAATATCTTTTTGAAACTCGATAGGGAGACCAGGCCAATCGTTGCTGATAGATTGGGGATAGTCAGTGTCTGCTTTATCGTCTGAGTCGTTATATCTAATGTTTTCTGAGTTAAGAAATAGATAGGTGTTTGAATTCATTTTTTACATCCTTAATCATGGTTAATTTGAATGTCATTTTAATGTGTTTACTCGATTTTCTATTTTCAGATATCACAGCGATATATTATTGTCTCATGATAATGGCCAATTCAACACTACCACACTATCATCATAATTGTCATTGGAACCATTGTTAGCGCCGATAATGGCTGATCCTGGTTTTGCTTCGAGTGTGTTATAGGCATAACGGAGCTTGCAGGGTTTACCCTCTCCGATAATCTCGATACAGACTTTGCCGGTACCTGATGTGTAGGTCCTAACATCTGTTATGTGACTTATTCCCTTACCGGTTAATGTATCGACCAATCGGTCGTCGATATAGACATTGATTGTTTGCTGATGAATATCACTATTTACGTAGGCAGTTAGGCCAAAGCGAATACTTTGAGGTAATTGGAAACAGTGTTTACCGGAGTTATTAATCCCACATGTTCCGCCGCAGTTTATATTGATATCACCACCTAATACATTTGGATCAACTGACACTGCCGCTTGAATTTTATTGAAAGTGACGCCTTTCCATTTAGTTTGAATAAGATCGGGTTTACCATACATACTATTCAACATTAGATGTAAGCGGAGATACTCATTGCCTTTGAAAAGATAAATAAAATAACCGGAGTTACGCCATAAAATCGCGGCATCTAAATTCGCGCTAAATTTCGCGTATTCTCCGGTAATTCTCCATCTTTCTGCGATGGTTTTTTTGTCAATGGTATGTGAGCTAACCGTATAATTGATACACTCTTTGCCTTTAAAGAAACAAACGATATCTTTTTTTGTATCTATCCACTCTGTGGCGGCGTCTATCCCATTTTCAAATTCCGTTCCTGCTAATCCCGGCCATCCCGCTATAATAGGTTTTGGTCCATCGATCACTTGTGATTTTGCAATATCGAATTTAAGATATTGCGAGCCTTTAAAGAAATACAAAGCACCATTTAAATTAATCACATCATCGATATGCCTTTGAAACGCAATAGGCAGATTAGGCCAATTGTGACGGATAGGCTGAGGATAATCTATATCTATATTATTTAATGGATCATTATATTTAATATTTTCTGAATTAAGAAAGAAATAGGTATTTGTATTACTGTCATTATCCATCTTGCTGCCTAATAAATCCATATCAATTAGCACGGCGGCTTGAATTCTTTTGAAGGTCACTCCACGCCAATTAGCGCCAATGGATGTCTGACCATCAATGGTATTCGATTTCAGATGAATCCTGATGTTCGAATTGTCTTTGAACAGGAAAAGAAAAGGGCTACCAATATTTGCCCATAGAATAGCTGCATCCAGATTTTCACTAAATTCTGAGTATTGTTCTGTTATCCCCCATCGGTCTGTGATAGTTTTTTTGCTAACAGTATGTGAACTCACCGTATAGTCAATACAATCGCTACCTTTAAAGAAACAGACGACATCTGTCGTACCCGTTTTTTCTAAATAGGGCCATTCTGTGGCGGCGTCTATCCCGTTTTCAAATTCCGTTCCTGCTAATCCCGGCCATCCTTCTATGATAGGTTTTGGTCCGTCAATCACTTTTGCTTTTGCGATATCAAATTTAATATATTGCGAGCCTTTAAAGAAATATAAATAGCCGTTTAAATTGATCGCATCATCAATATGTCTTTGAAACTCAATAGGAAGATCAGGCCAATCGTTATTTATAGGCCGGGGATAACCAATATCTATATTATTTAATGGATCATTATATTTAATATTTTCTGAATTAAGGAAGAAATAGGTATTTGTATTACTGTCACTGCCCATCTCGCTGCCTAATAAATCCATATCAAGTGATATCGCGGCTTGAACTCTTTTGAAGGTCACACCACGCCAATTAGCGCCAATGGGGGCTTGACCATCAATAGTATTCGATTTCAAATTAATTCTGATGTTCGAATTGTCTTTGAACAGGAAAAGAAAAGGGCTAGCAATATTGGTCCATAGAATAGCTGCATCCAGATTTTCACTAAATTCTGAGTATTGTTCTGTTATTCCCCATCTGTCTGCGATAGTTTTTTTGCTAACAGTATGTGAACTCACCGTATAGTCAATACAATCACCGCCTTTAAAGAAACAGACGACATCTGTCATACCTGTTTTTTCTACATAAGGCCATTCCGTAGCGGCGTCTATCTCGTTTTCAAATTCCGTTCCTGCTAATCCCGGCCATCCTTCTATGATAGGTTTTGGTCCGTCAATCACTTTTGCTTTTGCGATATCAAATTTAATATATTGCGAGCCTTTAAAGAAATATAAATAGCCGTTTAAATTGATCGCATCATCAATATGTCTTTGAAACTCAATAGGAAGATCAGGCCAATCGTTATTTATAGGCCGGGGATAACCAATATCTGCTTCATACGATTTCTGATTGTGTTTAATATTTTCTGAATCAAGAAAAAGATAACTTGATGTATTCATTTATATATCCTTATTGGTGATTTGGATTTAATATGTTGTTTAAATTTGTTTTTTACAACTGAAATTGGTGAGAATAATATTAAGATATGCTGATTTAACGCTCTCATATTGCTTATCTGTCTGGTGAATAGGAAAATTTATTTTATTTAAACTAATACTGATGATAAGTCATAAGCAAGACTATATATTAACAACTCATTAATGGATCTAATATTGTTGGGTTTTGTGCGGCTTACTTTATTTAAGAGTTAAAAATAAACTTTATCTAAGGTATAAAATACAAGATTAATGTGTCATTGTATTTTTTATAGGAGATATTTTAGTCATGAAATTAGAACAGCATGAACATCAAATCTCAATTGAAAGTTCATCTAATTCCAATTCCGTTCCAATAACGGTATGGGAACCAAATTTATATCCTGAAGGTCGATGGATAGATGCGACAACACAGCGAGCTGGCGTGTTGTTTAAGGATTCACTCCGTGTGACTAGCGCTTGGGATATCGTCAGTGTTGGGGGAAGGAAAGCTTTCAAGGCACAAACTTTATCTAAATCATCATATTGTTGTGGTCACTGTCTCGGAGTTGCAACAGATACGCCTGTTGATGCCAGATATTGCTACTGTGAACTTGACTTGTTTTGTAATCCATATCCTGAAATTACACTATGTGTGCTATCCAACAAAACCAATGCAAGCGGTACATATCATGATATTGGTTACGGCTATATGGCGATTCACTTGACTGGAGGGTATAAAGGTAAGCCCCAATGGATGCCATCAAATATTTCGTTAGGTACTTCGATTGACACTGCGACGCCTTATGTCATGGTTAGGAATCATCAGGCTGCTGAGTTGATTCAGTCAGTTAATTTTGTTGGTAAGCAAACGGATGGTATTTATAAAGGTCAACCAACATTAGGTAGTACTCATTCTGGTTTTCCACTGAGTGATGAATGGCCGAAAAATACCTGGTCACGATGGCGTATTGGATTGCTTGCGGCAAATAATGGTACATTAATCATCGAGTGGTATAACACTGTGGCAGATAAATGGAAGGTAGAACTTTGCCAATATAATATGAACACGCTTATGACGGGAAATCTTGCGTCAGGTCAGATTGGGATTATATATGGTACGCTTTCTCGTGCTAGAACAATAGATCAACAAAATTCTCTTTATAGAACACCATTTGATCGAGCGATATTTTTTCAAGATTTTTAAGATAGAATATTGAATCTGGTTATTAACTATCTTGTGTGACATATACAAAGGGGCTTTTTTCTTAGCCCCATATATTGTTGTAATATATACCCGTCATCTTTCAAGTTGCTGCTTTGTTGGCTGCACTCACTCACCCCGGTCACATTGTTATCTATGCTCCCGGGGATTCGCTCCCTTGCCGTCGCGATGCATCTTGAAATCTATAGGGTATAATCGCTGAAATTAATTAAGCCAAATGATTGCACTGAATAACCGCAGAGATAGATGCATATGAATCGATATGTACCGTGCTACCACGTACATTACTCCATTGAGCTTTTATAGTAGAAACATTAGACGCAAGAGAACAACGGGCGACCAGTGTGAATGGCATACGCCCATAGGATTCTGGACTCTTATTACTGTAAGTAAATCCACCAAAAGCCAATTGTTCGCCTTTATCAGTTACAATGATAAAGTTCCCTCCAGGAAAATTGTTACCTGAAGCATAGGGAGTTGGTATATTTAACGTGATTAATGCTGTTAAGCATGGTGAATTCGAATACTTTGAAACATTAAGTTCCAAACCAGGTATATCCACATAATTTTGGTTTGATGTTTGTAAGGGATTGCTACGTGGATCTATTGATGCAAAAACAATTGCCATAATTAATACTCCTAGGTTAGTTATTTTCGTTTTTTCTTATTTAGATCCCTCTATAATGTTTATCCTAATTTTTAATTTATACAAATCACCTTATCATAGGATTCTATTATTTATCTCTTTAAAAATTAAACAAACATCACTGTTTTTTATTAATAAAGTTCATGGCTCAATTAAATAAATAGATGATGTATATTATTTTCACTGATTTTTAACTCAATGTTAATATTTAACTGACAGATAATTTAGATACAAAAATTTCATCATTTCTCTTATTTTTTTATCTGGTGTTGTTCATTTCTGGGTATTGGTGCTATTATAGTTATAACTCAGTCCGTTTAGTGGTTTGGGATTTTCTGCAATTGATCAGATCACAAAAATTGGACTGAGTTTTCTCCAAGTGATCCATGTTTTGAAAAGTTATTTTGTATATGTAAAAATTAATACCATTAATGGATTATAAATAAAGCTATATATTAACAATTCATTAGTGAATTCAATGCTGTTTGTTTTTTTGATTCTTTTAAATTTCTGTAGCTGGTATTTTATTTGGTTGGGTTTTTCTTCTTTTTTTTAAATGATTATGAGGGTTTTTATTTATTTTTAAATTAAATCTAACCCTGATTTTAGGTATAAAAAGTAAGATTGAAGTGTAATTTTATCTTTATATAGGGGGATATTTTAGTCATGAAATTAGAACAACATGAAAGTTCAATCTCAATTGAAAATTTATCTAATTCCAATTCCGTTCCAATAACGGTATGGGAACCAAATTTGTATCATGAAGGTCGGTGGATAGATGCGACAACACAGCAAGTTGGCGTGTTGTTTAAGGATTCAGCCTATGGGACTAGCGCTTGGGATATAGTCAGTGTTGGGGGAAGGAAAGCTTTCAAGGCGCAAACTTTGTCTAAATCTAGCAGTTATGGTAGTCAATGTTTCGGGATTGCAACAGATATACCTGTTGATGCCAGACATTGCTATTGTGAGCTTGATTTATTTTGTAATCCATACCCTGAAATTACAGTGTGTGTATTATCCAAGAAAACCAGTGCAAGCGGTACATATCGAAATATTGGTTACGGCTATATGGCGATTCACTTGACTGGGGGATATAAAGGTAAGCCTCAATGGATGCCATCAAACATTCCATTGGGTACTTCGATTGATACTGCAACGCCTTATGTCATGGTTTGGAATCTTCAAGCGGCTAATTTGATTCAGTCAGTTAATTTTGTTGGTAAACAAATAGATGGTATTTATAAAGGTCAACCGACACTAGGTAGTACTTCTTCTGGTGTTGCACTGAGTTATGAATGGCCGAAAAATACTTGGTCACGCTGGCGAATTGGATTGCTTGCTGAAAATAACGGCACATTAATCATCGAGTGGTATAACACTGTGGCAGATAAATGGAAGGTAGAACTTTGCCAGTACAATATGAATACGCTTATGACAGGAAATCTTGCGTCAGGCCAGATAGGGATTATGTATGGTATGTCTTCTAACGCTACCACAGTAGATCAACAAAATTCTCTTTACCGAACACCATTTGATCGAGCGATATTTTTGCAAGATTTTTAATATGGAATCTGGTTAATTTAATCATCTTGTATGATATATACCTAATAGATTTCGAGTTGCAGCGAGGCGGCAAGTGAATGAATCC